>NZ_JANOCG010000467.1:0-9707 GCF_031412075.1 Rhizobacter sp. | reverse complement strand
CGGCACCGGCTCCACGTCGACGGTGTCGGCGCCGCGCGAGACGCTGCAGGAGCTGTCGAGCCGCATGATGCTGCTCTACACCGAGCAGCAGCGCGACGCCGACGGCATCTTGAAGCGCCAGAGCGAAGGCACCAAGGACCGCATGCCGGTGTTGCGCCAGATGCGCGACCTGGCGCAGGAGATGCGCGTGGCGATCACCGGCGCCAACGGCCTGGATGAGTTTGCCAAGCTGCTGCACCAGGGCTGGGAGCTGAAGCGCTCCCTCGGTTTCGGCATCAGCATGGAGCGTGTGGACGCCTGGTACGAACAGGCACGCAAGCTGGGCGCTCAGGGTGGCAAGCTGCTGGGTGCTGGCGGCGGTGGCTTCCTGCTGCTGGTGGCCCCGAAAGAGCGCCACAACATGATCCGCGAGGCGCTCGGCCACCCGCGCGAGCTCACGCTCGACATCGACCGCCGTGGTGGGCGTGTGATCTTCATCAGCGACCATCAGCGGCTGCTTCACAACCAGTGACACACAACCAGTGATCCGAGGGACGAACAAGTGAGAGTGCTCATCACCGGCGGGGCCGGCTTCATCGGCTCCCACACCGCCGACGCGCTGTTGCGCGATGGCTATCAAGTGCGTGTGCTCGACTCGCTCGAAGAGCCGGTGCACCCGGGCCATGCCGTGCCGGCGTACCTGGATTCGCGCATCGAGTTCATCCGCGGTGACGTGCGCGACGCCAAGGTGTTGCTCGACGCGTTGCAAGGCTGCGACTACGTCTACCACCTGGCGGCGTTTCAAGACTACCTGCCGACCTTCAGCCGCTTCTTCGACGTCAACGTGACCAGCACCGCGTTGATCTACGAGCTGATCGTGCGTGAGAAGCTGCCGGTGAAGAAGGTGATCGTGGCCTCCAGCCAGGCGGCTTTGGGCGAAGGGCTGTACCTGGATGCCAATGGCAAACCCGTGCTGCCCGACATCCGCCCGACCGAACAGCTGGAGCGCGGGCTGTGGGACGTGCAAGCCCCGACTGGGTTCACCGGGGCCTTGCAATGGCAACGCACCAACGAAACCGTGGCCAACCCGCAGAACCAGTACGGCCTGTCCAAGATCGCCGAAGAGCGTGTGGCGCTGTCGCTGGGCAAACGTTATGGCATCCCGAGTGTGGCCATGCGCTACTCCATCGTGCAGGGCCCGCGCCAGAGTTTCTACAACGCCTACAGCGGCGCCTGCCGCGTGTTCAGCTTGAGCTTTCACCTGGGCCGTGAGCCGATGATCTACGAAGACGGCCAGCAGATCCGCGACTTCGTCAACGTGCAAGACGTGGTCGACGCCAACCTGCTGGTGCTGCGCGACGAACGTGCCAACTACGAGATGTTCAACGTGGGTGGCGACATCCCGCACACGGTGGCGTCTTTCGCCACGGTGGTGGCCGATGTGTTTGGCGCCAAGGGCTACCAGGCCGAGCCGTGCGGCAAGTTCCGCTTCGGCGACACACGCCACATCTGCTCGGATGTGAGCAAGCTGAAAAATCTTGGCTGGAATCCCACGCGCACCGTGCACGAGAGTGTGGAGGCCTACAAGGGCTGGCTTTTGACGGCTGACAACGCCGCGCAGATCCTCGATTACTGCAACCAGCAGATGGCCGCGCTCAACGTGGTGCGTTCGGTTAACAAGGCGTGAGCGAAACCGCGCCCCTTCGCACCAAGGCGCTGCTGCTCGCCGGCGGGCTGGGCACGCGGCTGCGGCCGTTGACTGAGACGGTGCCCAAGTGCCTGGTCGAGATCGCCGGCAAGCCTTTGCTCGACTACTGGTTCGATGCGCTGCGGGATGCCGGCATCCGCGAGGTGCTGGTCAACAACCACCACCTGCCCGATGTGGTGCGTGCCTACCTGGCCGAGAAGTCGCGTCAGGGCTTTCATGCGGTCGAGGCCTACGAGCCGGTGCTGCTGGGTTCGGCCGGCACGTTGTCTCACAACCGCGCCTGGGCCGACGACGCCGATGACGTGCTCATCGTCTACGCCGACAACCTCTCCGATCTCGATGTGGGCTCCTTCTTGCGGGCCCACCGCTCGCACGGCTTGCCCATGACCATGCTGCTGTTCCATGCGCCCAACCCGCGCGCCTGCGGCATTGCCGAGCTTGACGCCCGGGGGCGGGTGATCGACTTCGTCGAAAAACCGGCCGAACCACGCTCCGACCTGGCCAACGCCGGCGTCTACGCCGTAACGGCAGACGCCTGGCGTGAAATGGCCGACCTGCAGGCCTTCGACCTGGGTTTTCACGTTCTGCCCAAGTTCGTGGGCCGCATGCACGGCCACGTGCACGGCGGGTACCACCGCGACATTGGCAACCTCGAAGCTCTGGACGGCGCGCGTCTTGCTGCACCCCAGGTTTTCGCCCACCGTTTCAACTGACTGAAGGGATACACACCATGAAAGTGCTCGTCACTGGCGGAGCGGGGTATGTGGGCAGTGCCTGCCTGCGCAAGCTGCTCGCCGAAGGCCACGATGCCATCGCCTTTGACAACCTCTCCGAAGGTTATGAAGCCGCTGTACCCGCGGGCAAGCTGGTCAAGGGTGACATTGCCGACACGGCCGCACTCGCGGGTGTGATGAAGGCGCATGGCAGCGAGGCAGTGATGCACTTCGCCGCCGCCACCTACGTGGGCGAGTCGGTCACCAACCCTGACCACCACTACAACAACAACATCGCCGGCACGCTGAGCCTGCTGCGCGCGATGCGCCAGTCGGGCATCCAGCGCATGCTCTTCTCCAGCACCTGCGCGACCTATGGCGACAACCCGGTCGTGCCGATGAACGAGACGGCAGCGCAGATCCCGTGCAGCCCGTATGCACGCACCAAGCTCGCCGTCGAGTGGATGATCCGCGACTTCGCCCATGCGTATGGCCTGGGTTTCACCATCCTGCGTTACTTCAACGCCTCGGGCGCCGACCGCGACGGCGAGTTCGGTGAGGCCCATGACCCCGAAACGCACCTGATCCCGCTGCTGCTGCAAGTGGCACTGGGCCAGCGCGACAAGCTCATGCTCTACGGCGACGACTACCCCACACCCGACGGCACCTGCATCCGCGACTACGTGCACACCGACGACCTGGCACAAGCGCACATGCTGGCCATCACGGCGACCACGCCCACGACGGCCGAGGTGTTCAACATCGGCACCGGCAACGGCCAGTCGGTGAAGGAGGTGCACCGCGCTTGCGAGGAAGTGACCGGCCGCAAGATTCCGCTGGAAATCACCGCCCGCCGCCCAGGCGATGCGCCGGCCCTCGTGGCCGACCCGACCAAGCTCAAGACGCAGCTGGGCTGGAAGCCGGAGTTCTACGACATCAAGCGCACGGTGGAGACCGCCTGGGCCTGGCACCAGCGTTACCCCAACGGTTACGCCGATAAAGTGAAAGCCTGACGGCCTCTGCGTTCTTCGTTCCCCTTTCACACCGAGGCAAAGCCATGGACAAGCTGACTGGAACGGAACGAACCAAACGCTTCTACGAGGAAAAAGGCTGGAAGGAAGAGGGCGGCGAATCGGTCGATCGCAAACTCTTCGGCACCAAAGAAGACGGCCCGATACGGGTCGAGCTCTACAAGCTGCACATGGATCGTGTACGCAATTCGCTCTTGAGCGCAGGCGGGCCGCTGAACCTGTTGGAGTGTGGCTGCGGGGGCAATCCGGACCAGCAGGTGGTCGCCCTGTGCTCTTGCTACACCGGCGTCGACTTCTCGGAGGTGGGGCTCGACATGGCGCGGGCCTCCCTTGCCCATGTCAGCATCCCGCACGAATTTCGCGCTGCCGATGTCTGCAAACTGCCCTTCCAGGAGGGGCAGTTTGACGCGGTCTACACCGCGCACATGATCTACCACATCGAAGACCCCAAGGCCCAGGAGGCGGCGCTGGCGGAGTTTGTCCGGGTCGTGCGGCCAGGGGGCGTTGTGGTCATCGTCGCAGCCAACCCGCGCCCGCTTCTCTTCCCGATTCGCCTGGCGCGCCGCGTGTTGGCCGACACCCCACTGTTGGGCCGCCTGCTCAATCGCCTGAAGTCGAAATCGCCGATTCCCTACCAGCCGATGCCGATCGGCTGGATGCGGCGGCGCTTGCAGCGCGGTGGCGAGGTGTCGGCGGTGAGCTACGCGCTTCCGTCGAATCAGTTCAACCAGGGCGTCACCGAATACCGGGGTTTTGGCCGCCTGGCCTGGAAGACGATCCGCTGGCTGGACGTCAACCACCCGCGGCTGTCGGCGTACCTCGGCAACTATGTGATCTACACCTGCCGCAAGGCCGTTGCGACGCAGTAGTGCGATGCGGCTCGTGTGATACGGCCCACGGGGTCAGATCAGGTATCGGCCCACCTCATGGTGAGCGGTCACCACGGCACCTGCGATCGTGTCCTCGGCGGCCTTGTGGCCAGGCGGGCAAAACAACAGATTGCGACCCACGCCTGCGGTCACACCGGCCTGGATGTCGGTTTCGCTGTCGCCCAGCAGCACCGAGGCCGCCAGGTCGACATCAAACTCAAGTGCTGCCTGCAGGATCATCCCGGGGTTGGGTTTGCGAAACGGTGAGTCGAGCTTGTAGGCACCGACCCCGTGCTCCGCGTGATAGGGGCAGAAGTAGACCTGGGTGATGGGTGCGCCCTCGGCCCGGAAAACCTCGCACATCCAGTCGGTCAGGGCATGGAAGTCTTGTTCGGTGTACTTGCCTCGCCCGATGCCCGCCTGGTTCGTGACGACGAAGATCAGGTAGCCGCGTTCATGCGCCAGGCGGCACAAATCGAAGATACCTTCAACGAAGTCGAAGTTTTCGCGGCGGTGCACGTAGGCGTGATCGATGTTGATCACGCCGTCGCGGTCGAGAAACAGCGCAGGGCGCAGCATCGCGGCGGCGCTTGCCTTACTCGTGGTAGTCGTAGGCCTGGAAGCCGGCCATCTTGACCAGGCTGTCGCGTCGGGCGGCGTTGTAGTCGCTCTCGACCATCTCGCTCACCAGCTCTTGCAGCGTGGTCTTGGGTGACCAGCCGAGCTTCTGCTTGGCCTTGCTCGGGTCGCCAAGCAGGGTTTCCACTTCGGTGGGCCGGAAGTAGCGCGGGTCGACACGCACGATCACGTCACCCACCTTGCACTTGGCCTTGTTGCCTTCGACTTTGGTGACGGTGCCGACTTCATCGACCCCCACGCCTGTGAAGGTGATGGTGATGCCGAGCTCCTTGCCCGCGAATTCGACGAACTGGCGCACGCTGTATTGCACGCCAGTGGCGATGACGAAGTCGTCTGGCTTGTCTTGCTGCAGCATCAGCCACTGCATCTCGACGTAGTCGCGTGCATGACCCCAGTCACGCAAGGCGCTCATGTTGCCGAGGTACAGGCAGTCTTGCAGGCCGAGCGCAATGCGGGCCACGGCGCGCGTGATCTTGCGCGTGACGAAGGTTTCGCCGCGCAGCGGGCTCTCGTGGTTGAACAAGATGCCGTTGCAGGCATACAGGCCATACGCCTCGCGGTAGTTGACGGTGATCCAGTACGCATACATCTTGGCTACGGCGTAAGGGCTGCGGGGGTAGAAGGGCGTGGTTTCCTTCTGCGGGATCTCCTGCACCAGGCCGTAAAGCTCGGAGGTGCTGGCTTGGTAAAAGCGGGTCTTCTTCTCCAGGCCCAGGATGCGGATGGCTTCCAGGATGCGCAGCGTGCCAATGCCGTCAGCATTCGCGGTGTACTCGGGTGTCTCGAAGCTGACGGCGACGTGGCTCATGGCCGCGAGGTTGTAGATCTCGTCGGGCTGCACCTGCTGGATGATGCGGATCAGGTTGGTGCTGTCGGTCAGGTCGCCGTAGTGCAGGATGAACTGCTTGTTGTCGACATGCGGGTCTTGGTAGAGGTGGTCGATGCGGTCGGTGTTGAACAGGCTGGAGCGGCGTTTCACGCCGTGCACCTCATAGCCCTTCTTGAGCAGGAACTCGGCGAGGTAAGCGCCATCCTGGCCGGTCACGCCGGTGATCAGTGCTACTTTTTTGCTGGACATGGTTCGTCTCGGGTTTGAATCAGATCTGGGGTGTCGCGGCTTCGCGGAAAGGCGCGGTGTCGTAGGTCATGCGCAGACCGTCTTGCAGGCTGGTTCGGGCACGCCAGCCGAGGCCGGCCAGGCGGCTCACGTCCATCAGCTTGCGGGGCGTGCCGTCGGGCTTGCTGCTGTCGAAGACGATGCGGCCCTTGAAGCCGACCACGTCCATCACCGACTCGGCCAGCTCGCGGATGGTCACGTCAACACCGGTGCCGATGTTGACCAGCGGGCCGCTGTAGTTTTGCTCGGCCAAGTGCAGGCAGGCGTCGGCCAGATCGTCGACGTAGAGAAACTCGCGCCTCGGCGTGCCGCTGCCCCAGACCACGTAGTCGGCGTCACCGCGCTCGCGTGCGTCGTGCGCCTTGCGCAGCAGGGCGGGCAGCACGTGGCTGTTGTGGAGGTCGTAGTTGTCGTTGGGGCCGTACAGGTTGGTGGGCATCACGCTCACGTACTGGCGGCCGTACTGCGCGTTGTAGGCTTCGCAGAGCTTGATGCCGGCGATCTTGGCGATGGCGTAGGGCTCGTTGGTCGGCTCGAGCGGGCCGGTCAGCAGGTAGTCTTCCTTGATGGGCTGCGGGCAGTCGCGGGGGTAGATGCAGCTGGAGCCGAGGAACATCATCCGTTGCACCCCGGCCAGGTGGGCGCCGTGGATGAGGTTGGCCTCGATCATCAGGTTCTGGTACAGGAAGTCGGCGCGGTAGACGTTGTTGGCCTGGATGCCACCCACCTTGGCCGCCGCGATGAAGCTGTAGTCGGGCTTTTCGGTTGCCAGAAACGCATGCACGGCCTTCTGGTCGAGCAGGTCAAGTTCGGCGTGGGTGCGGGTCAGCACGTTGGCATAACCGCCGGCTTTCAGGCGCCGAAGGAGGGCGCTGCCGACCATGCCGCGGTGGCCGGCGACGTAAATCTTGGCGTTCTTGTCCATCTGGGGGTCTAGCTGCGTCCGTAGGTGTCGACGAAGCGCACGATGTCGTCTTCGCCGAGGTAGCTGCCCGACTGCACTTCGATGATTTCGAGGGGCACCTTGCCAGGATTGGCGAGTCGGTGGGTCTGACCCAGCGGGATGTAGGTGCTCTGGTTTTCGGTGAGCAAGATGACCTTGTCGCCGTTGGTCACCTCGGCCGTGCCCGACACCACGATCCAGTGCTCTGCGCGGTGGTGGTGCATTTGCAGGCTCAGGCTCGCGCCCGGCTTGACCATGATGCGTTTGACCTGGAAGCGCGGGCCGGAGTCGATGCTGTCGTACCAGCCCCAGGGGCGGTGCACCTGGCGGTGCAAGGTGTGCTCACTGCGACCCGAGCTTTGCAGCTGGCCGACGATCTGTTTGACGTCTTGGCTGCGGCTGCGGTCGGCCACCAGCACGGCATCGGGCGTTTCGACGACGATCACGTTGTCGAGACCGACCACGCCGACCAGGCGGCTGGTCGCGTGCACGAGCGTGTCGTGGCTGTCGCGCACGATGGCGTCGCCGACCGAGGCGTTGCCGTCGGCGTCTTTGTCGCTCACCTGCCAGACCGCGTCCCAGGCGCCGAGATCGGACCAGCCGGCCGACAGCGTCACCATGCGGATGGCGAACTCGCTGGAGCCCGGGCACTTCTCTATCACCGCGTAGTCGACCGACTCGCTCGGGATGGCCGCAAACTCGGCCTTACCAGGGCGCACGAAGCTCGCGTCGACGGTGTGGGCGGCCCACGCGCTGCGTGTGGCGGCGGCGATGTCGGGGCGGAAGCGCTCCAGCGCCTTCAGCCACACCGACGCGCGCACGACGAACATGCCACTGTTCCAGTAGTAGCTGCCTTCGTCGACGTAGCGCTGGGCGGTGGCGGCGTCGGGTTTCTCGACGAACTGGGCCACGTTGAGCGCTTGCGAGTCGTCCGAGGCGGCGCTGGCGCGAATGTAGCCAAAGCCGGTTTCGGGACGGTCGGGGGTGATGCCCAGGATCACGAACGCGCCTGCTGCCGCCTCGCGCACGGCCTGGCGTAGCGCTTCGGTGAAGGCGGGCTCGTCGGTGACGGTCTGGTCGGCGGGGGTGACCACCAAGACCGGGTCAGCGCCGCCCGAGCAGGCGTGCAGCGCGGCCAGCGTCATGGCCGGCGCGGTGTTGCGGCCCATCGGTTCGAGCAGCACGGTCGCGGGCGGCAAGGGCAGTTCGCGCAACTGGTCCAGGATCAGAAAGCGGTGCTCTTCATTGCCCACCACGCTGGGCGGCGAAACGATGAGCCCTTCGCTGGCCAGCGCCGCCAGCCGCGAGCCGGCCTGCTGGAACAGGCTGCGATTGCCCTGCAGCACGAGGAACTGCTTCGGGTATTGGGCGCGTGACAAAGGCCAAAGGCGTGTGCCGCTGCCGCCGGCCATGATGACTGGTTGAACCGCGATGTGAGGCATGGGAGTAGGCAAAGGGAAGTGGGCACGGTCAGAGAGGAGCATTCAGTGTGCCAGCCCGATGTGACGGCTGGCGGCGGCGCCCCTCATCGCAGGGCCACTTCGCCTGAACACCCGGTGATGGTCGTCCTGTAGGCCGGATTGCTCTCGACGTCGCGGGATTCGCGCGTGACGCTGCAGGCGAGCGTGATGTTGCGCGTGGCGTTGTAGGTCCCGCCCAGCAGGTAGGTCTTGAGCGTTTCCTTCCTGGAATCGCTCTGGGTGCCGCTGCGATGACGCAGGCTGGCATTGAGCGAGCTTTTGCCTGTCAGCGAGTAACGCGTTTCCAGGCTCAGGGTGTTGCTCAGGCGGTTGTTGTCCACCGCCTCGGTTCTCGCGCCAGCGGCCGACGAGGCCGCAAAGGTGGTTTCGGCACCGGTGTCGCGGCTCAGGGAGGTGGTGAAGTTCAACCTTCCCGTGGGCTGGTATGCCCAGCTGATCAAACCGGTGGTTTCGGACAGTTCGCCGGTGGTGGCGAGCGAGCGCGTCTCTTTGGTGGAACTCACGCGCATGCTGAAAGTGCTGAAGCCCGAAGGGACCCAGGTGGCCAGCAGATCGACGTCGCGCCGTTTCAACTCATCGTTGGCGGGTGGGGCCCCACGTGTGACACGGTACTCGGGTGTGTCGCCTTTCGTGGACCGAAGCGCGACACCGAGCGTCAGCTTGGCGCCCACGATCCAGTTCACGCCCGCGTTCACGGTGTCTTGTGAAAAGTTGCGATCCGAGAGCTCCGGGTTGTCGTACTTGAGCTTGCGGTGGGTGAAACCTGCATCCAGCGCCAGGTAAGACGTGACCCCATACCGCACAGTCGCGGCGGCTTCGTCGGTGGTGAGGTCACTGAGGATGGTGGCGCCGGCGTCGGTCGCAGTGTTGGACAGGCTGTTGCGGGTGTTGTACCTCACCGTGCCCGTCAGGAACTCGATGGTTTCCCAGTTCAGCTCGGCAGCCAGGCCGTAGCTCTTGTTGTCGAGGGTGCTGTCGGTGCGGTAGCGGTTGGTCTGCGCCGATGCGTCGGCTCGCAAGCGCTGCCGGCCGAAACGTTGGTTGACACCGGCAAGAACGCCGGTGCTGGAAATCGTTTCACTGACTTCATTGGTGGCCGTGCGGCGCAGGTTCGACTCGTGCGTGAACGCCTGGCTCACGCCGATGTAGTAAGGCGAGCCTTCTTCTTGCGCGCTGGCGCAGGTGGCTGCTGCAAGCAAACAGCCCGAGGCCAGCAACTGCAGCATG
>NZ_JANOCG010000466.1:0-5512 GCF_031412075.1 Rhizobacter sp. | reverse complement strand
GCCATCAATCGCAACGTGCGCGTCCAGGCGCGGTGTTCCGTTTGGGCGTCGATCACCAGCCGCACCTTGGCCTCGTCGGCCGAAGCCTGCATGGCGGCGATGGCGTCGTTCACCACTTCGACCGGGTCCACCGGCTCGAAGGTGAGCTGCATCTTGCCCATGTTCAGGCGCGACATGTCGAGGATGTCGGAGATCAGCCGCGCCTGGACGCGCACGTTGCGATTGATGGCAGTGAGGCCACGCAGCGTGGTCTCGTCGCCGCCGCGCTTTTGCAGCACGTGGGTCCAGCCCATGATGGCGTTGAGCGGCGTGCGCAGCTCGTGCGAGAGCACCGCGATCAGCTCGTCTTTCATGCGGTTCATGCGCTCGGCCGAGCTGCGGGCCATGCGCTCGCTGTCGAGCAGCTGCTGGCGTTGCAGCTCGACCAGATTGCGCTGCGAGACGTCGGTGGCGACCGCCATGTGCACGCCGGGCTCGATGTCGCGCGACAGCACCCAGGCCAGGTCGATCACCTGGCCATCGGGCGACTGCACCGGGAATTCTTCGTCGCTCACCGCGCCCCCGAGCCAGGCACGCAAGCGGTCGGCCGACGCCTCGGGCGCGAAGCCTGCGAGCTCGTGGCCCAACACATCTTGCCGCTGGCGGCCCAGCAGGTGAAGCATCACCGGGTTGGCATCGAGCACGCGGCCGTCGCTCGAGAGCACGCAGATGCCGCCGGGTGCTTGCGCATAGATCGCGCGGAACTTGCGTTCGCTGTGGCGCATGGCTTCCTCGGCCATGCGCGTGCGCACCAGCGCCTGCACCGTGGCCACGAGCACCGCGGGCTCCACCGGGTGGGTCAGGTAAGCATCGGCGCCGGAGTCGAGGCCTCGCACCTTGTCTTGATCAGTGGTGAAGGCCGCGGTGAGGTGCAGCACCGGGGTGCGGGCGGTCTCGGCGCGGGCGCGCAGGCGGCGCACCACCTCCCAGCCGTCGATGTCGGGCAGGTGCACGTCGAGCACCACGGCCGAAATGGTGTCGTCCGCCGCCTCCAGGCCGGCCGCGCCGGTGGCCACCTCGCGGGTGCGAAAGCCCGCGTTTTGCAACAGGCGCACGGTGACGTAGCGGCTGGCCGGATCGTCGTTGACGATGAGCAGCTCATGCGCCGAGCGGTCGATGGGGTGCATGGAATCGGTCATGCGCTATTTGCTGGTGTTGCCGTTGCCGGCGCCGCGGGGTCGGTGGCCGGGCGCAGCGGCAGCGTGACGAAAAAGCGCGACCCCACCCCGGGTTGGCTTTCCAGGCCCACGGTGCCGCCCAGCAGCTCGGCCAGGCGCTTGCTCAGCGACAGGCCGAGGCCGGTGCCTCGCAAGCGCTTCTGGATGGGCGAGTTCACCTGCACGTAGTCTTGAAAAATCGCGCCATGGAATTCGGAGGCAATCCCGATGCCGGTGTCTGACACGGAGAAGGTCACCTTGTGCGCGTCGGTGCGCGCCACCGAGACCCGCACCTCGCCGCGCTCGGTGAACTTGAGGGCGTTGGAGATGAAGTTGCGCAAGATCTGCGAAAGCTTCTTGTCGTCGGTGTAGACCGGCAGCGCTTCGGGAGGCTCTTCGAAAACCAGGGTCACCTCGGCGTTGATGAGCACCGGCTTGAACATGCCGCGCAAGGCAGAGAACAGGTCCACCAGCTCGAACCATTCGGCCGAGATTTCCACCCGGCCGGCTTCGACCTTGGCGAGATCGAGCAAGTCGTCGACCATCTCCGCCAGCTCGGTCGCAGTGCTCTGGATGAACTGCACCTGTTTGGCTTGCTCCGCGGTGAGCGGGCCGTCTACTTTGTCGGCCAGCAAACGCCCCAGGCTGCGAATCGATGAGATCGGCGTGCGGAACTCATGGCTCATGTAGGCCAGGAAGCGGCTCTTGAGTTCGGTCGCTTCGCGCAGCTCCTGCGCCTGGGTGTCGAGCTCGCCGTACAGCGCGACCACGCCGCGGTTGGTTTCCTCGAGCTCGTCTTGCAAGGTGCGGACTTGCGCGCGCAGCTGGTCGAGCTGGGTGTCGTGAGGTGTCTCGTGGGGCGCGTTGTGGGGGAGATCCGGCGTCATGCTCTCAGCTCCGTCGGATGACCAACACGGTGGCATCGTCGCGCGTTCGGCTGTGCTCGCGCATCAGCCAGGCGGCGATCACGAGCGGGTCACATTGCAGCAGGCCGGGTGTGTCGGCGAGCGTCCAGCGGGTGGCGATGCCGTCGGAATGCAAGATGAGCAGCGCGTGTTCGGGCCAGTCGTAGGGCAGGTCGTTCAGGCGGCGGATTTGCAGCCCGATGGTGCCGTGCTGCGACAGCAGCGAACGGTCTTCCACCCCGGACACGATGCGACCGGCGATGTTGCCCGCGCCGGCGAAGACGAGCTTGCCTTGCGCCGCGTCGAGGTGCACCACCGCCACCGCCGCGCCGCGCGTTTTGCGCATGCTGGTGTGGGCGCGTTCCAGCAGTTGGGCCGGGCTGGGTTCGGCCACCGATTCAAACAATGTCACTGCCACCTGGGCCGCCTCGGCCGCGCCCGGGCCGTGGCCCAAGCCATCGGCGACGATCGCGCGCCCGGTTTCGCCGTGCCACTTGACCGAGTAGCCGTCGCCGCACACGGTCTCGCCGGGGGCGCAGTAAGAGAGCGCGGCGTGCCGGAAGCGCTGGGTCGAAACGTGAGACCCGGCGCCACGCCCCGCGCGCACCCGAGCGACCACGATGGTGCCGCGGCCGGGGGTGGAGTTGATCGAGAAATCGTCTGACATGCGCTGGATGGCACCGAGCCCGGTGCCCGGCGTGCCGCCCGTCGAGTAGCCGTCGCGCAGGCAGCTCGCCACGTCGGCCATGCCTGGGCCGTCGTCCAGAGCCAGCAGCTCGATGCTCGCGGGGTCGTCGCCGCGGCGCGCCGCCATCAGCAGCCGCCCGCCCGTGGCGTGACGCACGAGGTTGGTGCCGAGCTCGGTGATCACCAGCGCCAGCCGGCCGCTGCAGGCTTCGTCGAACTTCAGCTCTTCGGCCAGGCGTGCCGCAGCGCGCCGAACCTCGCCAACCTGGCTGGGCTCTTGCAGGTGAAAGGCCACGTGGGAGGCCACATGCGAGTTCAAGGCACTACTTCCAGCGTGTGATGGTGACGCAAGTGCCTTCGCCGGGGGCGGTGCGGATCTCGAAATCGTTGACCAGGCGTTTGCTGCCCGACAGGCCCATGCCGAGGCCGCCACCGGAAGTCCAGCCGTCGGTGAGCGCGAGGCCGAGGTCGGGGATGCCGGGGCCGTGGTCTTCGAAAGCGAGCCGCACGCCGGTCTTGAGACCGTTTTGCACAATCTCCCAGCGCATTTCGCCGCCACCACCGTAGACCAGCGTGTTGCGCGACAGCTCGCTGGCCGCGGTGATCATCTTGGTCTGGTCGACCAGCGAAAACTTGACCTGCTGCGTGAGCTTGCGCACCAGCTGCCGGGTGGTCACGATGTCGTTCTCGGAACGCACCGGCACGCTGCCGCTGGTGGCGGTGTCAGTCTCGGCTTGCATCGTTGCTGGCCTCTTCGGCGCGCTGCAGCAAGGCCATGCCCCGCTCCACGTTGAGGGCGGTGCTCACGCCTTCGAGCGAGAGGCCCAGCTCCACCAGGGTGATCGCCACGGCGGGCTGCATGCCCACCACCACGGTCTGGGCATCGAGTACACGCGCCACGCCGGAGATGCCTGCCAGCATGCGGCCGATGAAGGAGTCGACGATCTCGAGCCCCGAGATGTCGATCAGCACGCCGCGGGCGCCGGTGCGTTCGATCTTGGTGGCGAGGTCGTCCTGCAGCGCCATGGCGGTCTGGTCTTGAAGGTCCACCTGGAGGGTGACCAACAGATTGCGGCCCATCTGCAGGATTGGAATGCGCTGCTGCATTGCCGTGGTCCCGTTCAGGCTTTAGGCCGCGTGACCGCGTAGCCCAGCTTCTTGATCGCAAGCGCCAGCGCATCGGCCAGTGACGCCTTGGTGGTGATGCCGTGCAGGTCGATGCCCAGGTGCACGATGGTCTGGGCAATCTGGGGGCGCACGCCGCTGATGATGCAATCGGCGCCCATCAGGCGGATGGCGGTCACGGTCTTGAGCAGGTGCTGCGCGACCAGGGTGTCCACGGTGGGCACGCCGGTGATGTCGACGATGGCGATTTCGGAGCCGGTGTCGACGATGCGCTGCAAGAGCGCTTCCATCACGAGCTGGGTGCGGCTGCTGTCGAGCGTGCCGATCATGGGCACGGCCAGCACGCCCTCCCACAATTTGACGACCGGGGTCGACAGCTCCAGCAGCTCTTCTTGCTGGCGCTTGATGACCTCTTCGCGCGAGAGCTGGTAGGCCGACATGGTGTGCTGCGCCATCTTGTCGACGATGTTAGAGATGGCCCAGATGGCCGCCACCAACTCGGTGGGTTTGGACGACAAGGCTTTTTGCAGCGCGGCGAACAGCGGCCGCTTGAACGACAGCACGAAGTGGCTGGTTTCTGCCGCGCTGGCGCCTTGTGCGGCGCCTGAGCGCGACAGGCTGCTGAGCGTGTCTCGCAGGGCACCCCAGCCGTTGTCTTCCAGCCGGCCCGGGTCGGCATCGGCTTCGACCCCGGCCTGGAATGCTTTGAGCACCTTGGCCGCTTCTGCCTCCGCGTTGCCGCTCAGGGCGCCGCTGCTGGAGGTCTTGACCTCGCTCAGCCAGTCTTGGAGCACCTGGGCGCTGTTGGCCTTCAGCAGCTGAGCGATCGCGGTGTTCTCTTGTTTCATTGGATTCCTCGTGAAAGCGCTTGGCCAAACGGCTCGCGGAGCCGCTGGGGCGCGGCAGGGGCATGGTACCTGTCAGCTTGCGGCGCACTGCGTTTGCGGCGCACCCATAGGGATATGTCGGCGAGGGCATGCGGACAGCCGGGGGCCGTGCCGCCTCTTCTCAGCTCACGCCGTCTCGCTGGGGGCGCACAAGATGCCGAGCAGCATCGGCCGCACATAGATCTCGGCCACGTTGTCCTGCGTGATGCCGGGCACCCAGTGGCCCAGGCTGGCCGTCGAGTTGATCAGGCCGCTGGCCACTTGGGCGGCGATCACGGGGTGCAGCGGGCGCACCGAGCCGTCCATCATGCCGTCGACCACCACACTGGCCAACCGCTCGGTGAGGCGGCTCATGGAGCGGCGCACTTCGGCGCGGCGGGCCGGGTCGGACAGGGCGCTGGTCGCCCCCAGGCGCAACAGCGGGCCTTCGGACGACAGCTGAAAGCGCGCCAGCGAGCGCGAGATGGCGCAGGCACGGTCCCAGCCGCTGCCCTCGATGCCCTCGGCCAGGCTGAGCACATGCCGGATCACGCCGAAGCTGCGCTCGAAGCAGGCCGAGATCAGGTCTTCTTTGTTGTCGTTGTGGTGATAGAACGAGCCCTTGGTCACGTTGAGCTTGGCCGAGATCATGTCGACCGAAGCGCCGCGGTAACCCTGTTCGTTGACGAGTGACGAGGCGGCGCGCAGAAAAGCCTCTGACGTGGGGTCTGCA
>NZ_JANOCG010000465.1:0-6950 GCF_031412075.1 Rhizobacter sp. | reverse complement strand
GGCGGCGAACGCGGCCAAGAGGGCCAGTGCCTTACAAAGATTCGAGTGTGAGGTAGTCATCTGGATGTTCCTTCAAGGGTGAACAGGTGTGCGCGCTTGCGCCCGGGTTGGGGCAAAACGTGACACCAATTCGGCCAGCGTGCCGGCCGAAAAGGGTTTGAGCATCACAGCGTTCATGCCGGCTTCGACATAACGTGCGCGCTCGTCGTGCATGGCGCTGGCGGTCACCGCCACGATGGGTGTGGCCGCGCGGCCGTTGTCGTGCTCCCAACGGCGGATCTGGTGGGTGGCCTCGATGCCGTTGGTCACCGGCATCAGGTAGTCCATCAGCACCAAGGCATAACGGTGGGTCTTGACCGCTTCGATCGCTGCCGCGCCGTCGGTGACCAGGGAGGGTGCCACACCCAGGTGCTCGAGCATCAAGGTGAGCAACAGGGCTTGCACCGGGTCGTCTTCGACCACCAGCACATGCGGCGTGGCCTGGCCGGCAGTGAAGGTGGGCGCGTCGCCAGGCTCGCGCCACAGCGGTGTGCGGCGCGTCGGGGTGAGTGGGGTGAGTTGGTTCATCGTTCGAAACGGATCTGCCGTGCCTGCAAGCCCACACCGCCTGCCGAGGGTGTGCCACGTACTTCAACTCGTGCGCCCACCATCAGGTTGACCTCTCTGCCGGCTGCAAACACCGTCCGGTTGTCGTAAGTCACGGTCACGCCGCGCAACACGAAGGTTTGGGCCGGTGTGTCAACCGATTCGATGGCGCCGTTCAGCTCGAACTCCTGGTCACCGCCGCGCTTGAAGTCGACCTCGCTTGCGACCAGCACGCCGTTGCGCATCACGCCTTCCACCTCGACGCGCACGCCGTTGGCCAGATCGTTGGGGTCGCCGTGGCGAAATCTCACGCCCGGCCCGCTCGCGTCGACCGGAATGCCGGCCACCGAGAAGTTCGCGCTGCTGACGAAGCCGCTGACAAAACCTTCGAGTTCGGCCTCGCCCGCCTCAGGGAAGTTGCGTTGCGAGGTGTACACCGAGCTCGCCACCCAACGGCCGGCCACCGGCGTGTTCTGCAGGGTGACACGCACCGACAGGCCGTTGGCCAGCCGCGGCAGCGCGGGTGGCGCGATGCTGCCGTAGTCGATCAACGCACTGCCGATCGAGAAGCTGTGGTTGTCGACGGTGTCGAGCGCGCTGATGCGGCCGCGCAGCTTGTAGGCGGCGAGCGTCGCCCGGCGCTCGATGCGGGTGGCGGTGTAGACCGCCGTGGTGGTGTCATAAAACGCAAACACCTCGACCAGGTCACCGGCCAGCACACCGGCCAGGCCGTTGGCGTAGCCGCCGAAGAGCGTGTCGACGTCGACCCGCACCTGCTGCCCCAGCACCACCAGTTGGCCCGCCAGCAGGTTGACCGACTCCACCGGGCCGGCGATCTCGTTGCCATACTGGATGCGGTAGGCCACGCCGGTGCCGCTGTTGCCGCGCCGCTCGCCGGTCACTTCCACCACCATGCCGAGTTTCAGGTCACTGCGCGCGCGGAGTGCGCCGTCGTCGTCGACGATGCTGGCCTGGCTGTCGTCGTAGCGCACGCCGTTGACGATGACCGAGCCAAAGCCCGAGATGCGGCCGGTCGACGTGGTCTGGGCCGTCTGGCCGGTGCCGCCGCTGTCAACACCGCCACAGGCCGTGGCCAGTGCGGCCGTGGCCAGCAGCGCCGCCAAGGCGCGCCATATTGAATGGGTGAGTGTCATGCGGAGCTCCTCGGTCGGGCCGGCGTGGCGTGTGTCGCGGCGGGTTCGGGTGCGGTGGGCGGGGCCATCGCTTCGCTGTAGGCATAAAGGCCGATGCGCAGCCGCTGGTCTTGCACACGCTGCTGGGCTTTGTCGTCGTCGATCAGGTTTTGCACGGCGGGCGCGAGCGTGCGCAAGAGCTGCTGCCACTGCTCGCGCACCAGCGGTTGCAGCTGGTGCACCGAGCTGCGCGAGAGCTCGTCGGCGAACAGCGCTTGTTCGAGGTGAGGTGGGGCGTCGGCCAGCACATTTGCGGTGGCGGCACGCAAGTGGTCGCCCACGTTGCTGGCCAGAAAGCCGAGCATGCGGGGCTCGTCACCGGCCGGGGCAAACCGGTCACGCAGCAGTTCGACCCGGTCCGTGGCTTGGTCGACTCGCGTCAAGCCCAGCCGGCAGAGCTCTTCGAGCAAGGTTCGCGGGTGCACGTCTTTGGTCACCGATTGCGCCAGGCTCTCGAAGCTCGGCGCGGGCCCCTGGCGCGGCAACGAGGCCAGGAACGCGTCGCCCGGCAGCACGGTCGGGTCGCTGACCCAGCGGGTGAACACCTGCGTGGCCGGCGAGCGCCGGGCCTCGGCGGTGGGCACGGTTTGCATCAGCCGGCTGACTTCGCGGCGGTTCAAGCCGGTGGCCGCGCTGACGCGGCTCACCGCGCGTGTGGCCGGCACGTCGGGGTGGGCGGCCAGGGCGGCGTCGATGAAGGCGGCGCGCAGCAGCTCGTCGAGGTCGGCATGGTGCAAGCCCCTGGCAATGGCCAGCTCGGCCAGCGGCTTCAACAAGGAGCGGCAGGCCTGCAGCAAGGCGGCCGCATTGGGTGCGGCGTCGGGGGCGGCGCTTTGTGCGGCTTGGGGGGGATCAGCACTCACGAGGCTGGAAACGGCGGTGGTCGGGTGGAGACAGTAACATGAATGTGCGTATTGCACATTTGGCTGTTGCCCCCAAAACGCCGGCCCGGCGGCTACCAGCTCAGCGGGTTCAACCGGTAGAAATGGCCCAGCTCCCGGAACAGCGCCGGGCTGTCGGTGGCCAGCTGGTGAGGCTGCTCGAAAAACACCTCCGTGGCCACCGCAAAAAACTCCGCCGGGTTGGTGGCGCCATACGAACTGAGCAGCGACGGCTGGCCCGCATCGACCTGCGCCTGCAGCCGCGCAAACTCGGCCGCCATCACCTGCGACCAGCGTGCATAACGCCTGGCGCCCGACAGCAGCGGTGCCCCATTGGCGTGGCCGTTTTCTTGATCCAGCTGGTGCGCAAACTCGTGGATCACCACGTTCTGACCGTCGTCGATCACGGCCGCACCGTCGAGCGTGTCTTGCCACGACAAGATCACCTGCCCTTGCGACCACGATTCGCCCGACAAGGCACGCCGCTGGTCTTGCAACACACCGGCGCCGTCGGTGTGCACCCGGTCGACCAGAAACGCACCCGGGTAGACGAGGATCTGCCGCAGCTCCGCAAAGTACGACGGCCGGCGCCGGTTGAGCATCAACAGGCAGGCCTGGGCGGCGATGGTCACGCGCATCTCTTCAGTGACCTCGAGCCCCGCGCAGCCGATGAACGGCTTCTCGGCCAGGAACACCTGCATGTGTTTCTTCAGCTGCAACTGCAGATCGGCCGGCATGTGGCGCACATACGGCACCCGGCGGCGCAAGATCTCGCGCCACTCGGCCGGGAATGGCCGGCGGCGGATGCGCGCGCGGCGTAATTGAGTCAGCACAGGCTGGCCGGCAAACAGCGCCACCAGCAACAGCATCAGGCCCAAAACGATGACGAGTGGCACGGGGTGGCCTTCGCTGTGACGAGACCCCGCAAGTGTGTGCGCTCGGCCGGGTTTCAAGCCGGGGCCGTGTGACGAACCGTTCGGCAAGAGTGGATTTGCAAGCTGGTGCATGCTGCTGCGCCCGCGCCACGTTGCTCTGGCCGTTCCCAAATTCAAGGAGACCCGATGAAGTTCACCCCGATCTCTTGGGCGCTTTGCGCCAGTGCCGTGATTTCGCTCTCGGCCTGCGCGCAGACACCGGCCACACCTGCCCCGGCCGATGTGCCCGAAGTGACCCTGACGCGCCTCGAATGTGGCACCGGCATCACCAACGACGTGGGCCGCTTCTCCGACACCTTCGCGATGCAGGGCGTGAAGATCCCGTTTGTCTTCAGCTGCTACCTCATCAAGCACGGCAACGACTACATGCTGTGGGACACCGGCCACGCGTTGACGGCCGGCGCCGTGGCGCCCAAGGTGAGCCTGGTCGACCTGCTGGCCCAAGTGCAGATCAAGCCCGAGCAGATCAAGTTCGTGGGCATCAGCCACTACCACGCCGACCACACCGGCCAGATGGCCTCGTTCCCTCAGGCCACCTTGCTGATCGGACCCGGCGACTGGGCCAACGTCACCTCGGCCAAACCGGTGGGCGCCAACCCCGCGTTCTTTGCCCCCTGGATCAGCGGCGGTTCCAAGCTTGAAACCGTGCCGCTCGACAAAGACGTGTTCGGCGACGGCACGGTGGTCATGCTCACCACGCCGGGCCACACCCCCGGCCACCACAGCGTGCTGGTTCGCCTGAAGGAAAAAGGCAACGTGCTGATCACCGGCGACCTGGCGCACTTTCACGAAAACTACGAATCCAACGGCGTGCCCAGCTTCAACACCAGCCGCGCCGAAACCCTGGCCTCACTCGACCGCTTCAAGAAGCTCGCGACGCAGCTGAAGGCGACAGTGATCCTGCAGCACGATGCCCGTGACGTGGCCAAGTTGCCGGTGTTTCCGGCGGCGGCGAAGTAGGTCGGCTGAACGCTTCGGAAGCGAAGGTCAGGCCTCGTCTTTCGGGCCTGACCTCAAGCGCATGAAGCCGCCGAGAGCGGCCAGCGCCAGCGAGGTCAAGGCGTAGGCCGCCATGGCGCGCGGTGATGCCCGGAACGCAAGCAAAGACAACACCGCGCCGAGTGCACCGACGACAAGAACGTGCAGCCGGGGCAAGGAGCGGGCAAACCGGGCCGCGAAGTACCCGCCTGCGACCGGCGGCACGAGAAAGCTCACAAACGCCAGGAATGACGCGATGGGGTTGCCGACGGTTTGCGGCATCGTTTCCTGGAGCACGGTCGCGAGCAAGGTGCCCACCAGAATGCCCGGCAAGACGTAGCAGGCCAGCAAGGCGAAAAACACGACCTTCCAGTCGAGAAGGCGAAGATAGGACTTGGACATCTCTGACACGGCCTGACTTGGTGGTGCGACCAATCCAGTGTGCCAGCAGCGATAGCCCGAGGCCAAAAAGAAGGCGCGGGAACACCGCGCCTTCTTGCTCAGGTGGCCGTGAAGGTCACTTCAGGTCGAAACGGTCCAGGTTCATCACCTTGTTCCACGCCGCCACGAACTCGTGCACGAACTTCGCTTGCGCGTCGCTGCTGGCGTAGACCTCGGCCAGCGCCCGCAGCTGCGAGTTGGAGCCGAAGACGAGGTCGACCACGGTGCCCGTCCACTTGAGCTCGCCGGTCACACGGTCATGCCCTTCGAGCACTCCGTCGGTGGCAGCGGACTTTTGCCACTTGGTGCCCATGTCGAGCAGGTTGACGAAGAAGTCGTTGCTCAGCGTCTCGGGCCGGTGGGTGAACACGCCGTGCTTGGACTGGCCGACGTTGGTGTTCAGTGCTCGCAGTCCACCGATCAAGACCGTCATCTCGGGCGCGGTGAGTGTGAGCAACTGCGCCTTGTCGATCAGCAGCTCGGCCGCCGCACTTTCCAGCCCCTTGCGAGCGTGGTTGCGGAATCCATCGGCGGCATGCTCCATCACAGCAAACGATTCCACGTCGGTCTGCTCCTGTGACGCATCGGTGCGGCCGGGTGAGAACGGCACCTTCACCTCGTGGCCGCCCTTCTTCGCCGCAGCTTCCACCGCGGCGCAGCCACCCAGGACGATCAGGTCGGCCAGCGAGATCTTCTTGCCGCCCGACTGTGCGGCATTGAACTCGCTCTGCACGGCTGCAAGCGTTTCCAGCACCGTGGCCAGCTCGGCCGGCTGGTTGACGGCCCAATCCTTTTGCGGCGCCAGGCGAATGCGCGCACCGTTGGCGCCACCGCGCTTGTCGCCGCCGCGGAAGGTCGAAGCCGAGGCCCATGCGGTGGTGACCAGTTGCGAGATCGACAAGCCCGAGGCGAGCAGCTTGCCCTTCAAGGCCGCCACATCCTGCTCGTCGACCAGCGGGTGGTCGACGGCGGGCACCGGGTCTTGCCAGATCAGCTCTTCTTTCGGCACCAGCGGGCCGAGGTAACGGGCGAGCGGGCCCATGTCGCGGTGGGTCAGCTTGAACCAGGCGCGGGCGAAGGCATCGGCGAACTGGTCGGGGTTCTCCAGAAAGCGCCGCGAGATCTTTTCGTAGGCCGGGTCGACGCGCAACGCGATGTCGGTGGTGAGCATCGCCGGGGCGTGGTGCTTCGACGGGTCGTGCGCATCAGGCACCGTGCCGGCGCCCATGCCATGTTTGGGAATCCATTGGTGCGCACCGGCGGGGCTCTTGGTCAGCTCCCATTCGTAGCCGAAGAGGTTCCAGAAGTAGTTGTTGCTCCAGCGTGTGGGCGTGGTGGTCCAGGTGACTTCGAGGCCACTGCTGATGGTGTCGCCACCCCTGCCCGAGCCGTGGCGGCTGTTCCAGCCGAAACCCTGGTCTTCGATGCCGCCCGCTTCGGGCTCGGCGCCCACCAGCGTGGCGTCGCCCGCGCCGTGGGTCTTGCCGAAGGTGTGGCCGCCTGCGATGAGCGCCACCGTCTCTTCGTCGTTCATTGCCATGCGCGCAAAGGTGTCGCGGATGTCGCGTGCCGACGCGAGTGGGTCGGGGTTGCCGTCGGGGCCTTCGGGGTTGACGTAGATCAGGCCCATCTGCACGGCGGCGAGCGGGTTTTCGAGGTCACGCTCGCCGCTGTAGCGCTCGGCTTCGAGCCACTTGCCTTCGGAGCCCCAGTAGATCTCTTGCTCGGGCTCCCAGATGTCGGGGCGACCGCCGGCAAAACCGAAGGTCTTGAAGCCCATCGATTCGAGGGCGACATTGCCGGTGAGGATCATCAGGTCGGCCCACGAGATCTTGCGGCCGTACTTCTGCTTGATCGGCCACAGCAGCCGGCGTGCCTTGTCGAGGTTGACGTTGTCGGGCCAGCTGTTGAGCGGCGCAAAACGCTGCGCGCCGGTG
>NZ_JANOCG010000464.1:0-3795 GCF_031412075.1 Rhizobacter sp. | reverse complement strand
GCGCTTTCCATCGCCACGTCGGTGCCAGCGCCAATCGCAAACCCCACGTCGGCCTGGGTCAGCGCCGGGGCATCGTTGATACCGTCGCCCACCATGCCGACCTTGTTGCCTTGGTCTTGCAGCTCCTTGATCTTCTCGGCTTTCTGCCCGGGAAGCACCTCGGCCAGCACGATGTCGATGCCCAGCTCCTTGCCGATGCGCTCGGCCGTGGCCTGGTTGTCGCCGGTCATCATCGCCACCTTGACGCCACGCTCCTGCAGCTTGGCGATGGTCGCCTTCGACGTGGGGCGCACCGCGTCGGCAATGGCGATCAGGCCGATCAACTGGCCGGCGCGGGCCACATGAACCACTGTTCGGCCACCGCCTTCGAGCCGGGTGGCGTCGGCCGCCAGGGCCGCCATCGATGAAGCGGACACAGCTTCCGCCTGCATCAGTTTGCGATTGCCCAGCAGCACGGCATCGGCACCGATGGTGGCGCGCGCGCCCTGCCCGTCGATGTTGGCAAACCCGGTGGCGGCCTCGACTGGGGTGTTGCCCGCGCTTGAGAATCGCAAGCGCCAGAGGGTGCTCGGAGAACTTCTCGACGCCTGCCGCCACGGCAATGAGCTGGGTCTCCGTGACCCCTCGCACCATGACGACCTCGACCACATCGGGCTGGCCCATCGTCAGCGTGCCGGTCTTGTCGAAGACGACGACCGTCAGCTTGGTGGCGTTCTCCAGCGCCGCCGCGTTCTTGAACAAGATGCCGTTCATCGCCCCGAGGCCGGTGCCCACCATGATCGCCATCGGTGTGGCCAGGCCGAGCGCGTCTGGGCAGGCGATCACGAACACCGTGATGGTCAGTGTGAGCGCAAACAGCAAGGGCTCGCCAATCACCCAGAACCACACGCCAAAGGTCAACAGGCCGATGGCGATGGCGGCCAACACCAGCCACTGCGACGCCCTGTCGGCCAGCAGTTGGCCGGGTGCCTTGGAGTTCTGCGCTTCCTGCACCAGTTTGACGATCTGCGCCAGCGCGGTGTCGGCCCCGACCTTGGTGGCCTTGTAGCGAAAGCTGCCGCTCTTGTTGATGGTGGCCCCGATGACAGCGTTGCCCACGATCTTCTTCACCGGCATCGACTCGCCCGTCAACATGGACTCATCCACTTGTGAGCTGCCTTCGGTGATCTCGCCGTCGACCGGGATCTTGTCGCCCGGTTTGATGATGACGATCTCGCCCGCGCGGACTTCCGCCGTGGGAACCTGGGTCTCGACGCCGGCCCTGTCGACCGTGGCCATCGGCGGCGCAAGGTCCATCAGCGCTCGGATCGCGTCCGACGCGCCAGCGCGGGCCCGCATCTCCAGCCAGTGCCCGAGCAAGATGAACACCAGCAGCACGGCCGAGGCTTCGTAGAACACCTCGCCTTCGTAGAAGAACGTGGCGCCCACACTGAAAACGTAGCCGGTGCCAACCGACAGCACGATCAGCGTCGCCATGTTGGCCACCTTGTTTCGCGCCGCCCGAAACGCCGCCACGAGGAAGGGCCACACCGGGTAGGCAATGGCGCCCGTGGCAACGAAGAAGAGGAAGAGCTTGCGATCCAGCCCGAAGGGCACGGGCAAGTCGCCAAACATCTCACCCATCGGCGAGTACAGGAAGACGGGCACGGCGAACACCAAGGCGACCAGGAAACGCTTGCGCATGTCGTTGGCCATGTCCTGCATCGACATGCCGGGCGCGTGGCCCATGTCATGCATCATCTCGGCCTTGTCGTGGCCTGTCTTGGCGCTCGCGCCGTGGCCTGAGTGGCCCGCATGGGGATCGCTCGCCGGCGATGCAGGCGTGACAGGGGCCATCGCATGACCGGCATGACCGGCATGACCCGCATGGTCAGTTCGAACAGCCCCCTGCGGCAGCTTGTCCCCCGGCTCACAGATGTGCGCTGGCACGAGCTCACCCCGGCAGTGATAGCCGCAACTCGCCACGCGTTGCCGGATGAGATCGAGCGTGGTCTTCGCTTCGTCGTAGTGCACCGTCGCACTTCCGGCCACGTAGTTCACGTCGGCATGGTGAACGCCCGGCAGCGTGGAAAGCTGCCGTTCGACGCCGGCCGCGCTGAGAGTCGAGACCAGTTCGCCGACTTCAATGGTGCTTGTTTTCATGATGCCTCCTTGTGCGTCACGCCTTGTGCTCGACGGGGACCGACCCACTCAGCTTCGGCAAGAAGCGTGGCGTGCGGGCTACGTAGGCGTCGAACTCGGCGCCGAAGCGCTTGCGCATGTGGGCCTCTTCGGTGAACGCAAGGCGCGCATACATCACCAGCAGAATCGGGAACATCACCAGCGTGAGCAGCGTCGGCCACTGCAGCAGGAAGCCCATCAGGATCAGCACGAAGGCCACGTACTGCGGGTGGCGAATGCGTGCATACGGCCCCGCCTGGGCCAACTCGTTGCGGCGCTGCGCGTGGTACAGCACGTTCCAGGCGCTCGACAGCAAATAGAAGCCGAAGCCCAGGAACACATAGCTTGCGATGTGCAGCGGCCCGAAGTGCGGATCGCCCTTCTCACCCAGCAGCGTTGACCACAGGTGACCGGAGTTGTGTGACATCAGGTCAAGGCTCGGGTACTTTGTTTGCAACCAGCCCGACAGCACGTAGATGCTCAGCGGAAAGCCATACATCTCGACGAAGAGCGCGACGATGAAGGCCGCGAAGGCGCCAAAAGTTCGCCAATCGCGCCCGGTCTGCGGTTTGAAGAAGCTGAACGCGAACATGAGGAAAAGGGCCGAGTTGAGGACGACCAACGTCCAGAGCCCATAGCCGGGAGCGTCGTTGGTCATGGTCGTTCTCCGGTCTTGGTTGGGGTTTTGGTTGCGGTCTTGGTGGCGGTCGTGGCAGCACCTGGCTTGCCACCACCTCCGTGATCGCCATGCCCGCCATGGCCACCGTGCATGAACACGTGCATCAGCGGGCAGGCCAGCAACAGCAAGAAGGGCAAGGCCCCGATGAAGTGGGCGCGGTGCTCGCTCAGCAAAAAGTAGGCAGCCACCGCGCCCAGCACAAGCAGCCCGATGGCATACCTGGATCGCCAGAACGGTGGTGGGCTGACCTGTCCAGGTTGGTGGTGATGTGCAGCGTGAGGGTGGTTCATGACATCCCCTTACGGCTTGGCAGGCGACTGCGGAAGACGATCGACCATCATCTCCATCATGGTCTGCATCATGTCCATGCGCTGCTCCATCATGTTCTGGCGCTGGCTCATGTCGGCGGGCGGTTTGTTGGGAGCGGACATGCCGCCCGCGCCTTTCATCATGTCCATGCCGTCGTGCATGGTCTTCATGTGCTCACCCATCAACGCGTTGCGTTCATCGGGTGTCTTGGCGGCCATCATCTTGTCGTGCATCGCCTGCATGGCTTTCCTCTGGTTGGCCATGCGAGCCATCTCGGGTGTGGTCTTGCCCGTTACCGGCTTGGCGACGGGGCCAGAGGCTGTACCGACCGGGTGATGGGCTTTGTGTTCGTCAACGGGGGCGGCCCAGGCGGCAGCGGTCACGGTGATGAGGGCGAGCGCAAGCGAATGTGGTTGAACGAGTTTCATGGTGACTCCTGGTCGATGGTGGATGTGAAATGCGATGCACTGGGTGCTGCCCCGAGATGGCGCGGTTTCGAGTGGGATCGCGTCCATGCCGATTGAATCGAGCAGGACAGATGCGAGCGCCGAACAGCGGAGCGCGATGCTCCGGTTCAAGCGCGGCAGGGGCTACAACGCAAGTCGCGAGTAGCGAACCCTGAAAGGTGGCCCCACGATGGGAACCTG
>NZ_JANOCG010000463.1:0-3122 GCF_031412075.1 Rhizobacter sp. | reverse complement strand
CAGTGCCGCGCATGAGTTCACACGATGTCTACCGGGTCAAACGCCCGAGCCGCAGCCGCTTCATCACCGTGCGCGGCCTGCGCCACCACGTGCTCGAATGGGGCGACGCCTCGATGGTCACGCCCGAGCGCCCGCCGCTGCTGATGCAGCACGGCTGGATGGACGTGGCGGCGTCGTTCCAGTTCGTCGTCGACGCGCTGCCGACAGATCGCCACGTGCTCGCGTTCGACTGGCGCGGCTTCGGCCTGACCGAGTCGCCTGCGGCCGACACCTACTGGCTGCCCGATTACCTGGGCGATCTCGACGCGGCGCTCGACCTGCTCTTTTTCAACGACGCACCGCGCTTTCCAGGGTCCACGCCCATCGATCTGCTCGGCCACAGCATGGGCGGCAACGCGGTGATGCTGTACGCCGGGCTGCGCCCGCAGCGCATCCGCCGGCTGGTCAACCTCGAAGGCTTCGGCATGCCGGCCACCGTGCCCACACTCGCGCCGAAGCGCTATGTCGCCTGGCTTGATGAACTGAAGCAGCCGGTCGAAATTCGCCCCTACCAGAGCGTCGACGCCGTGGCCGCGCGCCTGCGCAAGACCAACCCGCTGCTGCCGGCCGACCGCGCGGCCTGGCTGGCCAAGCACTGGTCCCGGCAAGACGAGCAGGGCCTGTGGCAGATCCTCGGCGACCCGGCGCACAAGCGCAGCAACCCCTTGCTCTACCAGGTTGACGAGGTGTTAGCCTGCTGGAAGCAGATCACCGCGCCGGTGCTGTGGGTCGAAGGCGACCAGACCGACGTGGGCAAATGGTGGGCCGGGCGCTACAGCAAGGCCCAGTTTCACGAGCGGCTGAAGGTGGTGGCCCGCCACGAGACGCACACGCTCTCGCCCGCCGGCCACATGCTGCACCACGACCAACCTGAGGCGCTGGCCCGGCGGTTGGAGGCCTTTTTAGCGGGTTGAACGACGTGCGCATGAAATAATGGCGGGCTTCAAAGAATGGAACCGCATCATGGACGTCGAACACATCAATGCCATTGGCAACTCCCTGGCCGACCTGACGAAGCGCACGGTCGACCTCCGGGGGTATCTTTGACTACGATCGCAAAGCTCTAAGACTCAACGAAGTCAACGCCGCGCTCGAGAACCCCAAGGTCTGGGACGAGCCCAAACGCGCGCAGGAGCTTGGGCGCGAGAAGCGCACGCTCGAAACCGTGGTCGAGACCATCAACCACCTCACGAGCAACCTGGCCGACAACACCGAGCTCTACGACATGGCCAAGGAAGAAGGCGACTTCGATTCCCTCTTGGCCATCGAGCTCGAAGCCAACAAGCTCGACACCACCGTCAAAGACCTCGAATTCCGCCGGATGTTCAACAACCCGGCCGACCCGCTCAACTGCTTCATCGACATCCAGGCCGGCGCCGGCGGCACCGAAGCCTGCGACTGGGCCAGCATGCTCTTGCGCCAGTACCTCAAGTACGCCGAACGCAAGGGCTTCAAGGCCACGATGGAAGACGAAACCGCGGGCGACATCGCCGGCATCAAGAGCGCCACCATCAAGGTGGAAGGCGAGTACGCCTTCGGCCTGCTGCGCACCGAGACCGGCGTGCACCGCCTGGTGCGCAAGAGCCCGTTCGATTCGGCCGGTGGGCGGCACACGAGCTTTGCCAGCCTCTTTGTCTACCCCGAAGTCGACGACACGGTCGAGATCGAGATCAACCCGTCGGACGTGCGCACCGACACCTTCCGCGCGAGCGGCGCCGGTGGCCAGCACATCAACAAGACCGACTCGGCCGTGCGGCTCACGCACATCCCGACCGGCATCGTGGTGCAGTGCCAGGACGGCCGCAGCCAGCACAGCAACCGCGACGTGGCCTGGAAGCGCCTGCGCTCGCGCCTGTATGACTTTGAAATGCGCAAGCGCATGGAAGAGCAGCAAAAACTCGAAGACACCAAGACCGATGTGGGCTGGGGCCACCAGATCCGAAGCTATGTGCTGGACCAGAGCCGCATCAAGGACTTGCGCACCAATGTCGAAATGTCCAATACCCAAAAGGTGCTGGACGGCGATCTCGATGTCTTCATCGAGGCCAGCTTGAAACAGGGTGTCTAGATGAAATGCCCAGCCTCTTCTCCGTTCGCCCTGAGCCTGTCGAAGGGCTGCGTGCACAGCGCTGGCTTCGACAAGCTCAGCCCGAACGGGGTTGGGCAACGAACAACAGGAGACCACTGAATGCGTGAAGGCACTGCCACTCTGATCCGCCGCGAGGACTACACCGCGCCGGCGTTCTGGATCAAGACCGTCGACCTGACCTTCGACCTCGACCCCATCAAGACGATGGTGATCAACCGCATGACGGTGGAGCGCAACATCGCGGTGCCGGCGCAGCCGCTCCGGCTGCATGGAGAAGACATCACGCTCACCCGCGTGCTGGTCAACAACGAGTCGGTGTCGTTCCGCCACGAAGACGGCATGCTGGTCATCGACAGCCTGCAAGACGTGCCGCCCGGCCCGTTCACGCTGGAGATCCGCAACACCTGCGCGCCCGAGAAAAACACGCAGCTGTCCGGCCTGTACACCTCAGGGGGCGGCTTCTTCACGCAGTGCGAAGCCGAGGGCTTTCGCCGCATCACCTACTTCCTGGACCGCCCTGATGTGATGGCGGTCTACACCGTCACGCTGCGCGCGGCCAAGACGCAGTACCCGGTGCTGCTGTCCAACGGCAACCTCATCGACCAGGGCGACATGATGGCCGGCGTGTACGGCCCGCGGCACTACGCCAAGTGGCACGACCCCTTCCCCAAGCCCAGCTATCTGTTCGCGCTCGTCGCCGCCGACCTGGTGGCGCGTGAGCAGCATGTGCGCACCCGTTCGGGCAAAGACCATCTGCTGCAGGTTTACGTGCGCCGCGGCGACCTGGAGAAGACCGAACACGCGATGAACTCGCTGATCGCGAGCGTGGTGTGGGACGAAGCGCGCTTCAAGCTGCCGCTCGACCTGGAACGTTTCATGATCGTCGCCGTGGGCGACTTCAACATGGGCGCGATGGAGAACAAGGGCCTGAACATCTTCAACACGAAGTACGTTTTGGCCAACCCGGCGACCGCCACCGACGCCGACTACGCCG
>NZ_JANOCG010000462.1:0-6961 GCF_031412075.1 Rhizobacter sp. | reverse complement strand
GGCGCGTCGGCGGCGTCGAGTGTGCAGGTCAGCAACAACTGCGCGCGCCCCATCGTCGGCTGGTCGCAGCGCAACGGCTGCTGCACCGTCGCTCCGGGCAGTTCAGGGGTCGGCGGGGTGGCGGCCCAAGGCGCTCCGGCGACGAACAGCAGTGCTGCCGCGCGAATCGCCCACGAGACGCAAAGGGCTGATCGGCCGCCAATGCAGCGAACGCTCATACGCATCAGCCCAGCACGGCCGCCAAGCGACCCCAGGTCCAGTAGGCCGCAGTGCCGCCCATCGCGTAAAGCGCAGGGGTGCGCCACGCGACGAAGGTGGGCCAGCGCGACAGTGCACGCACCACGGTGAAGGCCAGCGCCACCACCAGCAGCTGGCCCAACTCGACCCCGAGATTGAAGCTCAGCAGGGCCCACACCAGGTGGTTTTGCGGCAATCCGATCTGCTGCAGCGCGCCTGCGAATCCCAGGCCGTGCACCAGTCCGAACAACAGCGCCACCAACGCCGGCCAGCGGCGTGACAGGGTCTGCTCCTTGTTCAGCGCCTCGCCGGCCACGAGCAGGATCGACAGCGCGATCATGGCCTCGACCGGCGGCGCACGCAGCGAAATCCAGCCGAGCGTGCTCAAGGCGAGCGTCAGACTGTGGGCCAGCGTGAACGCGCTGATGGTCCACACCAGCTTGCGGTTGAAGCCGACGAGGAACAGCAGCCCGAGCACGAACAGCAGGTGGTCGAAGCCGCCGAGGATGTGCTCTATGCCGAGCACGCCGTAGGCGCGCGCCACCTCGCCCATGCCGCGCGGGTCGTCGGCTGCACCGAACAACTGCACCTCGGGCTGGCCGCCCGTCAACGTGTAGACGCGGGACTGCCCGTCTTTCCACAAAACCCGCACCAGCACCGCTGACACCCCTTTGCCCACGCCCTCCATGCCCAGCGTGCCGGTAAGCCCATCCTCGCCGCAGCGCAGCACACCATCGGCCTCGCGGCAGTTGGTGGGCCAGACCGGGCGCAACGGCGTGTCACTGCTGCGCGCGCTGGCCGTCCACTGCCACAGGAATTCACCCGACGGCAGCTGGCGCAGCTGCATTTCGGCCATGCTCATTTCATGCGCGCGCGCTGGTGAAGCGAGCACGGCACCGAACATCAGCGCGAGAAGCGCCAGGAGCGCCGTCCAGTGACGCCGCGTCATGGTGTGGTGACCTCGTACTTGACCGGGTACTTCTTCGCCAAGCTCCGAACCGCTTCCGTGCGCTGTTCAGCCATCATCCGGTCGGTCCAGTCACGCAGGACCACGCCGCGCAGGTCCTCGTAGGACGCGGGCTTGCCCGGCTTGATGGCATCGACCATCATCACGCGCCAACCGTCACCGTGGCGCATGGCCCTCCATTGGCCGGGGGGCATGGTTTCGAGTTCGGCGGCGAACTCGACGCCATAGCTCTGCACGATGTTGGCGTGTGGCCGCCCTTCGAAAGCACGCAATCCGGCCTGGACATCACGGGCCTTGCCGGTGTTGAGTGAAGCGGCGAAGTCGCGCATCGCGGCCTCCGACGTATCGCCCGCGACCACGGCCTCCTGAAAGTCGTAGCGCGCCGGCTCGTCGTACTTGACGCGATTGGCCTCGAACCATTCACGCAGTTTGGTGTCGTCGGCCTGCACCGGCTTCAGGCCGGCGTTGATCATCGTCAGCGCCTTGAAGATGACGCGGTCCTTGATCGCCTTGTCGCCCTTGTCCATCTGCAGGGCCAGGCCCTCGCGGTACAGGATTTCGTTGTCGAGCCAGATCCGGCGCAAGGCGTACAGCTCGTCGGGGTTCGGCTCGCGGCCGCGGGCTTCCTTGAACACACGCAGCGCCTCCTGGTCCACCGCGGCATTGACGACGATGGCAGCCTCCTGGTCGCCGGCGCCATTGACGACGTGGTCGAGTGCGAAGACAGCGCCGCCGATGAGAAGGAAGTGCAGCAACGGTTCGCGCAGCCAGCGCAGCGTACCGGGATTGAACTTGGGAGCAGTCGTGGTTGGATCTGACATGGGCACAGGCTTGAAAATGAAACAAGGCGCCACGCGTTGCCGCGCGGCGCCCAGGCGCTTCGGGCGCAGGTTACTGGACGCCGGCCACCGGGGTTCTCCCGCTCACCTCGATGAAGATCGGGTTGCTGTAGAACCACAGGTCGGCCCAGGCCGCGACGTCGAATCCCACGGCCTTGCCGGTGTATGCGGGACGACTACCTTCAGCCGGAATCGTGACCGTTGGCAGATGGTTGGGGCAGCCGTCGATCTTGGGCTGGTTGACACCCGTGTAGACCGTGGCGTTGTCCGGCACGTTGTTGCCCACCGTCCGGCACGGAATGCGCAGGAAGTTGTTGGTCGGGAACTCGACCGCGCTCGAGTTCTTGGCCTGGATCGAGCCGGTGTTCGTCCACAGGTCCGACAAGGGGTTGCCCGAAGGGTCGGTCTCGAACGGCACCGAAGGCGGCAGGTTGGTGCCGCGCAGGCGCAGGTACTGCGAATCCGCCACACCCTTGATCCGGAAGGTCATGCGCTTGAATTCGCTCTTGCCCGGATTGGTCGACCAGGTCTTGGCATTGAAGGTCTTGTAGACGGCAGCAGTTTCGTTCTTCGCTGCCGCCGGCACGCTGGCGAGCGAGCGCAGCTGCTGCGGATTGGCGCGATCCACCCAGTCGTCCGGCCAGGCACCCGCGTAGCTGGCGAGATTGGCCGGTGACTTGAAGCCGGTGACCAGGCCGCGGATCACGTCCACGTGATCCAGAACCGGTGCGTCCATCGGCTGGTCGATGTTGATCTGCGCCAGCGACGGGTTGGGAAAACTGTACGGCGAGTAGCTCTTGCCGTCGGGGTCGCGGACCACGATGGACACCACCACGTCTGCGCCGGGCGGAACCACCAGCTTCTCGCCCATGGTGACGCAGCCTTTCTTGTCGACGTCGGTGTTGTCGCTGGCGGCGTTGACCGCCAACGCCTCTACCGCGGCTTCACTGCGGCCATGCGGGGCTCCGTTGCCAACGCAGGCCACGAAGGACAGGCGGTCGATCAGCTGGCCGCTGTCCACCCAGTTGTTGCCGCTGCGCAGGCCGTCGACGACGGTCTGGGGGTTCACCCGCTGGCGATCGTTGCGCACCATCGTGTAATTGCGCTGGTACTCGCCAGGAAAGAAGTCGTTGTCGCTGCGGCGGTCGTCGTTGCCGAAAGCGCCGCGCGAATGCCAGTCGGAGCTGGCGAAGAACCACCAGTTGCGGCCTTCACCCAGCAGCGCGTCCCACACACCGCCGACCTGCCCGGCATACACGCCGGTGCCGCCGTAGGTGGTGCCGCCGACCGAGTCGAAGCGGGTCGCGCCAATGGCGTTGCGACGCAGGTTGTACTCACCGCGACGGTCCGACGCGCCATGGCCGGGCTGGCTTTCGAAGCCGAACGCCACCGAGGAGGCTGCGTTGTTCATGTTGCGCAGGTGCTCGACGTTGAAGCCGTTGTTGCCCGCGGGGTTGAACGGGCCAGCACGCTCCAGGTGGGCGGGCACGTAGTACCCGGCGTTCGGATGCTTGGCTGCCATCCACTTCACGGATTCGAGAGTTTTCGCGTGGCCAACGGTACCGCCACTGCCGCCGGTGAGTCTTTTGGCCGTGTCGTTCCAGTCAGCGCTGCCGTTGTTCACACCGCCAGGGAACGCGCAGTTCCACTGGTTCTCCGCGCCGCGGCTGTTGTCCGCGGTGGCGCCGCGTTCAAAGCAATAGGTCCATTCGGCCAGCGCATTGGCGTTGCCGAGAGCGGCATAGCCATTCGGAATGGCGTTGGGAGGAACCACGTTGGGGCCCTGTGGCAGCTGCGTGTTGTAGGTCGAGGCCGGCAATTGGCCGGTGACCACTCCCGCCGAGGTGTGCTCATGGCCAGGAACGTTCTGCTCGAGACCCAGCCACAGCGGCTCATTGCGCAGGGCCGAGAGGTACTCCATCAGCGGGTACTGGTACGACTGAAGCGTCTGCCACCGGTGCATGTTGCGCGTTCCGCCACCGTTGCTCACATCGCCCTTGATGGCCGCCACGCCGACGCTCTGTGCCCAGGTCGTGTTGGGGCCGCGGTACTGCGTCGGCGATGCGTTGGCCGGGTTGGTCGATAGCACGTCGAAAGGCGTCGCACCCGTCACATAGGGATAAGCCGGGGTGGCCAGGCTTGCGTCCTCCACCAGCGTGCAGTTGCGGTTGCCGTTCCCGCCGTGGCCGGCCTGGACGAACCAATCGAGCCCCCAGGGGGTGGCGGCATCGCGGTCCATCGACTTCTTGACCAACTTCTGCATTGAGGAGGAACCGTCGGAGCAGGTGGTGTGGTTATGGAAGTCACCCGCGAGGTAGGTACCCCGCTTCTTGCCCGCGTCCTTGTCGGATGCGCGAGCGTTGCCCGACGCCACCGTCAGGGCGCTGAGGCTGAGGGCGCCCACGCAGGCCAGGGCCAGTGCGTTGAGCGGAAACTGAGTCTTCATCGAGAACTCCTTGATGACGCCGACATGGCGAATGCCCGCTGGGTCGAACGCCCTGCCGAACCCGCCCATCCTAGAAACCGGGTGTGTAGATTCCGTGACAGGCGCCACGTTTGAAAGACTTGAGCCATCCATGCGCCGCTTCGCTTCGTGCCTAAGTGAAAGGTGTGACGGATTGATGAATCGACGGCACTGCCGTCTCTGTCCACAATCGGGACGATGCAACCCGAGGTGTTTGGCCTGTTCCCCGTTCCGCTCATGCGCGTCGCGCAAGCCCTACCCGCCGAATTGGTGCACGGCCTGGTCGAACACTTCAGTGCGGCGGCGGACCGAGACAACAGTTCGTCGTCGAACCTCAGCCACACGGCAATGCTCAAGCCGCAGGACAGCCCGCTGCTGATTGCAGCGGCGCACGCCGTCACGCCCAAACTCGCCGACTTCGGCACGCTGCTGTTCGGCGAGCCGCTGGGCTGGTCGATCAAGGAGATGTGGGTCAACCTGCTCGACACCGGCGGGCGGCAGGCGATGCACAACCACGCCAACAGCTTCATCTCGGGCGTGGTGTATCTGACGCCGACGCACCCGGAGGCGCGCACGGTCTTCATGAAGTCGCCGGGCGGCGTCGAGTTCTCGTTCAAGAACGACCACGCCGGCGTCGAGACTGGCCCCTACAACGCCGACAAGTGGCTCAGCCCGCAGCCCGAGCCCGGCGACCTGGTTCTCTTTCCGAGCTACCTGATGCACGCCGTACCACCCAACCCGGGCCCGCGCCGCATCACCATGGCATTCAACGCCATCCCGACCCACCTCGACTCCTGGGGCTACCGAGTCACCTTCGGTGGGTGACGTTGCTCCCCCCCGAAGCGGCTTTGCCGCTCCCCCCCAGGGGGGCGCCGCTGGCGGGCCGGCGGAGCCGGACCCGCGGCGGCCGCTTGAAGGCGGTAGCGCTTTAGCGGTGCCGCGCGCGCGCAGCGCTGTCGCGCTGCTGCTGATGGTGGCCTCGGGTTTCGCCGCACTCGGTTGCCAGATCGTCTGGACGCAGCAGGCGACACTTTGGCTGGGGCAGGAAAACGCGGCGGTGCTGGCGGTCGTCGGCGCGTTCTTCGGGGGCCTGGCCCTGGGCGCGTGGGCGCTGGGCGAGCGCATCGAGCGCAGCGCGCGGCCGGCGCGTTGGTATGCGGCCTGCGAAGCGGTCATCGCGCTGTGGAGTCTGGCGCTGATCGGGCTGCCTTCGCTGGCAGCGCCCAGCCTGCTCGGGCTGATGGGCTTGCAGCCCAGCGCGCCGTGGCAGTGGACCGTGGCCTTCGTCGGCACCTTCGTGTTGCTGCTTCCGGCTACCGCGGCCATGGGCGCGACGCTGCCGGCGATGGAGCGTGTGCTGGCGCGCTGGTACGGTCGCGGCAGGGCGCTGGCCGCGCTGTACGCGGGCAACACCGCCGGTGCGGTGCTCGGCGTGCTCGCGACCGCGTTCTGGCTGGTGCCGGCTTGGGGACTGACACGCACCGCGCTCGCTTGCGCGTTGCTCAACCTGGTCTGTGCAGCGATCGCCTGGCGCTGGGACGGCGATGCGCGGGCACCAGCGACGGTCGCGGAGCCGGCGCACGCCGAGTCGCTGGCGCAGGCGACTTCGCGTGCGGCGTCACCGCTGCTGCTGCTCGCAGCCACCGGCTGCCTGGGCATCGGCTACGAAGTGCTGGTGGTGCGGGTGCTCAGCCAGGTGACGGAGAACACCGTCTACACCTTTGCCATGCTGCTGGCGATCTACCTCGTCGGCACTGCGCTGGGCGCGGCGGCCTGGCAGCGTTGGGGCTGGCGGCGCGCGGCCGACCACGGCCACGAAAGCCTGTTGTGGGCGCTGGCGGGCGCCTGTCTGGTGGGCGTGATCGCGCTCGCGCTGGCGCCGCAGATCAAGGGCTACGCACTGGCGCAACTGGGTGGCAGCTTTGCCGCCGCGCTCATCGCCGAAGCGCTGCTCGCAGCACTCGCCTTCTTGCCTGCCACCTTCGTGATGGGCGCATTGTTCAGCCACATCAGTCAGCGCGCCATGGCGCGAGGCGCGGGCTTCGGCCAGGCACTGGCCGCCAACACGCTCGGCGCAGCGCTCGCCCCGCCGCTGTTCGGCGTTGTGCTGTTGCCGGCGCTGGGCGCCAAGGGCGCATTGATCGTCGTGGTCGTCGGCTACCTGTTGCTGTCGCTGTCTCAGCCGACGCGCACGCCGGGTTGGCTGCTCGCCGTGGCCGCTGCAGCGGTTGCATTCGGGGTACCGCCGCTCGGCGGGGTCGACGTGCCGCCCGGCGGGCGCTTGCTCACCCACCTCGAGGGCGCGTCCGCTTCGGTCAGCGTGGTCGAGGACGCCGATGGCGTGTCGCGCCTGCACATCAACAACCGGCAGCAGGAAGGCAGCAGCCACAGCCGCGTCGCCGACGCACGCCAGGCCCTGTTGCCGATGCTGTTGCATCCGGCGCCGCGGCGCGC
>NZ_JANOCG010000461.1:0-5902 GCF_031412075.1 Rhizobacter sp. | reverse complement strand
GGTGGGGTGGCCGTGGTGATCGCGGCTGCGACCATTCCGTTCTTCCCGCGCACCTTCCTGCCCGCGTTCAACGAGGGCTCCCTGGTGCTGTCGCTGATGTTCAACCCGGGCACCTCACTCGCCGAAGCGAACCGCATGGGCAGCGTGGCAGAAAAGCTCATCACACAGGTGCCCGAGGTCGTGCAAGTCGGGCGCCGCACCGGGCGGGCCGAGCTGGATGAGCACGCCGAAGGGGTGCACTCGAGCGAGATCGATGTCGACCTGAAACGCTCTGACCGAAATCGAGAACAGGTGATGGCGCACATCCGCGCCGAACTCGCCTCGCTGCCCGCCGCGGTGGCCATCGGTCAGCCCATCTCGCACCGCTTAGACCATTTGCTGTCGGGCGTGCGCGCGCAGATCGCCTTGAAGATCTACGGCGATGACCTGGATGGGTTGAGAGGCGTCGCAGAGCAGATGCGCAAAGAGCTCGCGGGTGTGCCAAGCCTGGTCGACCTCACCGTCGAGAAGTTGGTGTTGATTCCGCAGATCAGCGTTCGCGTCGACTATCAAAAGGCCGCGCAAGCGGGCCTGACGCCGGCCGAGGCGGTGCGCACGCTCAAAGCGCTGACCGATGGTGCGCACGGCGCCGAGATCGTGGACGGTGCCCGCCGCTACGATCTGGTGCTGCGCTTGCCCGACGACAAGCGGTCGCCTCAGGATCTGGCCGCCGTGTTGCTGGACACACCTTCGGGCCGCATCCCGGTGTCCAGCATCGCCACCGTTGAAGAAACCGATGGGCCGAATCAGATCGGCCGGGAGAACGGCCGCCGGCGCATCGTGGTGTACGCCAACACCGACGGCACAGACATGTCCCAGGTCATTGCCGACATTCGAGCGGTGATCGCCAAAACGCCCTTGCCCACAGGCACCTTCGTGAGCCTGGAGGGCCAGTTCCAGGCGCAGGAACAGGCCACCCAACTCATCGTCTTGCTGTCACTGGTGTCGCTGTCGATGATGTTCATGGTTCTTTACTCGCGCTACAAATCTGCGGTGCTGGCCGGCCTCATCATGGCCAACATACCGCTGGCTTTGGTGGGCAGCGTGGTCGCGATGTGGCTGGCCGGCGTGTCGCTGTCGGTGGCGTCGATGGTCGGCTTTGTCACGCTCGCAGGCATCGCCACACGCAACGGCATTCTGAAGATCAGCCACTACATCAACCTGTGCCGGTTCGAAGGCGAGACTTTCGGTCACGCGATGATCGTGCGCGGTTCGCTGGAGCGGTTGACACCGGTGTTGATGACTGCGCTCGTGGCCGCATTCGCACTGGTGCCCTTGCTGCTGGCGGCCGACTCTCCGGGCAAGGAGATCCTGCACCCGGTGGCGGTGGTGATCTTCGGCGGGTTGATCAGCTCGACGCTGCTCGACACGCTGCTGACGCCGCTCGCTTATGCCTGGTTGGGTGAACCCGCTACGCGCAGGATTCTTTCCGAGGCATCGGATGAAACGTATTGATGTTGACCTTGGATCGTGTGCACCGAGAAGCACCACGAGGCGTTGTGAAACTGATCACAGGCGATGTGCCTGACTGAAGGGGTAGACATGTCGAAGATGAAGTTCCTGCAACTGTTGATCGCGACTGCCACGTTGTTATCGGCAAATGCTGCACTGGCACACGGGCCGAAGGCAGCCAAGTTCGGCGGCACGGTGGCCACGGCAAGCGACCTCGTGTTCGAGCTGGCAACGCAAGGCGACACCGTGACCGTGTACATCGATGACCACGGCACGCCACTTTCCACGGCCGGGATGAGCGGCAAGCTGACCTTGTTGAAGGGGGCAGAGAAGAGCGAAGCCGACTTGGTCGCGGCGGCCCCGAACAAGCTCGAAGCCAAGGGCCTGAAGCTCAGCCCCGGCACCAAGGCCGTGGCGGTTGTGACGCTCGCTGACAAGAAGGTGGTCACGGTGCGGTTCAAGGCCAACTGATGATCGATCCGACCCAGCACCACCCGGCGCTGCGGGGCGGGGTTCTGGCGCTGACGGCCGCCGTGCTGTTTGGCGTCAGCACGCCGCTGGTGCAGCGTTTCGGTGCCGGCCTCGGAAGCTTTTCAACCGCGGCACTGTTGTATGCGGGCGCAGCGCTGGTGGGCGCACTGCTGCGCCGGCCGATCGAGCGCGAGGCGCGTGTTCAGCGGAGCGACTTGTCCCGCCTTATGCTGATGGCGCTGTTCGGTGCCGCCATTGGGCCGGTGGCGCTGGTATGGGGCTTGCAGCGCACCAGCGGAGCCAGTGCCTCCTTGATGCTGACGCTGGAGGCGGTGTTCACGGCCGGGCTGGCGCGGCTGTGGTACCACGAGACGCTGGATCGACGCGTGATCCTCGCGATGGCATTGCTCACCTTGGGTGGCATGGTGTTGGTGCTCGACCGCGCCGAAGCCGGCAGTTCCCAGGTGGTCGGGATTCTGGCGGTGATGGTGGCAACCGCGGCCTGGGGCGTGGACAACACGCTGTCGCGCGGCGTTGCCAACCGAGACCCTGGGCAGGTGGTGATGCTCAAAGGCGCGTTGGGCGCTTTGGCAACCACGCTGCTTGCCGTGGGCTTCGGTGAAAACTTGCCAACATGGTGGCAGGCATCGGCTCTGTTCGCTGTGGGTGCGACGGGATACGGGCTGAGTCTGCGCTTCTACCTGCTGGCCCAACGCGCTTTCGGCGCCACTCGCACGGGTTCGGTCTTCGCCTTCGCACCGTTCGTCGGTGCGGCGTTGGCCTTCGCGTTGGGTGCGCGCGACGGAGGCACCTGGATGCTGGCGGGTGCGGTGCTCATGGTGTCAGGCATCTTGCTGCATCTGGCCGAAAGCCACGGGCATGAGCACGTGCACGAAGCGACAGAACATGAGCACGCTCACCGTCACGATGACGGGCATCACACCCATCATCATGAGCTCGCCCCACCGGGGCCTCACAGCCACCCGCACAGCCACGAGCCGGCTCGGCATGCCCATCCTCATGTACCTGACGAGCACCACGCTCACCGTCATTGACCGGTCGATCGTCCTCGAAAGCGTCCGTACGAACTCGGGTCTCACCGACCGTGGGTGCGACAACGACAGATTGCACGCAGTTGGATTGACGCGATTGCGTGCGGCCTCAGCGCACCAGCAGGCCGCTCCCGCGAGGCCCGTTGGCCACCACTTCACCGATCTCGGCCGCCGCCTCGAACCCGTGACGGCGGAACACGGCCATGACGTCTGCCACCGCGTTGGCGTCGCAAGACACCAGCAGTCCGCCGCTGGTCTGCGGATCGGTCAGCAGCGCCTGGTCGATGGCTGAGAAGCCGGATGGCAGCTGCACGTCGCTGCCGTACCCATGCCAGTTGCGCCCAGACGCGCCGGTGACCATGCCTCGCTCGGCCAACTCGCGCACCTGCGGCAGCAGGGGCACACGGGCCCAGTCGATCGCGACCGTGGCCTTCGCGCCACGTGCCAGCTCCAGCGCGTGGCCCGCCAGCCCGAAGCCGGTCACATCGGTCAGCGCATGCACGCCTGCCATGGCCGCTAGATCGGGCCCGGGCGTATTGAGCTGGGTGGTGGTGGCGATCATCTGTGCGTAGCCCTCGGCCGAGAGTGACTCCTTCTTGAGCGCTGCCGACAAGACGCCCACGCCGATCGGCTTGCCCAGCACCAGCCGGTCGCCGGGCCGCGCATCAGCGTTGCGCTTCACGCGCTTGGGGTGCACCACGCCGAGTGCCACCAGCCCGTAGATCGGCTCCACCGAATCGATGGTGTGGCCGCCCGCGATGGGGATGCCCGCTGCACGGCAGACCGACTCGCCGCCTTCGAGGATCTTGGCGATCACCTCGGTCGGCAGCACGCTGATCGGCATGCCGACGAGCGCCAGCGCCATGATCGGCTTGCCGCCCATGGCATAGACATCGCTGATGGCGTTGGTGGCGGCGATGCGCCCGAAGTCGAACGGGTCGTCGACGATGGGCATGAAGAAGTCGGTGGTGGCGATCAGCGCGATCTCGTCGGTCAGCTGGTAGACGGCCGCGTCATCGGCGGTCTCGATCCCGACCAGCAACTCCGGTGGCATCGGCATGCGGTTGGTGTTCTTCAGGATCTCGCTCAAGACGCCTGGCGCGATCTTGCAGCCGCAGCCGCCACCATGCGAGAGCGAGGTCAGGCGGGGTGTGGGGGGTGAGGCAAGGGGTGTGCTCATCGGGTGTTCTCCAGCAGGTCATGGACCAGGGCAAGCAGTGTGGCGCGCTCATGCTCGGGCTTGAAAAGAGGCGCGCGCGTTGCGCATTGGCCGCCCAGTTCTTGCAGTATCGCCGGCTGGTCGCGGCAACGTTTGATCAGCGTGGCAAGCCCTTCGGCATCGCCCGGTTCGAAGTAGCCGCCGTAGTCGGCCCCCAGCATGCCGACGTTGCCGGAGATGCGTGTGGCCAGCACGGGGGTGCCGCTGCAAACCGCTTCCATCACCACATGGGCGCCACCCTCCATGCGACTGGTATGGACCAGCACGTGCGCACTCTGAATGCGGCCGCGTGTCGTTTCGTGCGGCAGGGCGCCCAGCCACCGATAGTGGGGGCAGCTCTGTTGCAAGGCCTGAGCTTCCAGGCCCAAGGCGGGGTCGAGTGCGTCGCCGATGTGGTCGAGCAGGATGTCGTGCCGGCTCGCCAGCCGGCGTGCGGCCTCGAAGTAGGTCTGTGGTGCCTTCTCTTCGCGCAGGTGACCCACCATCACGCAGCGTAGGTGCTGCGCCGTCTTGGCCAACGGCACGCGCGTCGTGGTCGACTGGAAACACACGACGGCCTTGGCTCGGTGCTGCTCGGGCAGGTCGTCGATGGCGCGCTCGTGCAGCACGATCAGCCGATCGGCGAGCCCCAGCGAATGCTGGGCGGAGGCGTCGACGTGGATGTCGCGGTACAGGTCGGTGCCCGTCAGTACCACGGCCAGGGGATGCCCGGGCCGCTGGCTCGCCCAGCGCTCGATGGAAGCAACCGAGCGGCGTGCGTGCAACGCCACCAGCAGCTCGGCCGGCTCACCCCGCCACTGATCCACCAACCCCACGAGGTACTGGGATCGCAACATCTGCGACCATCGCCGGGCGGTCTGCCAGTTGCCATTGTTGGCGCTGGCGAGGGCGGGTGTCACGATGCAGATCGGGGGGCGAGGCATGGGCTCGGTTATACCGGCAGTCGATTTGAAGGTGAAGGGTGAGGCAGCTGTGTCGATCGATATGCGAGGCGCGGGCCCCGATGTGCTGGATCAGGCATTCCGCACCGGACGCGAGCAACTGCTCGCCCTGTTCGATGGGTTCGAGCGCGCGCTCGGGCCCGAAGGCTTGCACGTGGCGTTCGACCCGGTCCTGAACCTACCGCTGTGGGAGTTGGGCCACATCGGCTGGTTCGAGGAGCACTGGCTGTCGCGCAACACCGATTGGCGGCGCGGCCTGGCCTTCGATCCGGCCTTGCCACGTTGCGCGTCGGTGTTGGCCGGCGCCGATGGGCTGTACGACTCTTCCAACGTGCCCCACAGGCAACGATGGCAGCTCGCGCTTCCGAGCGTGTGCGCCACGCGGGACTACCTCGCCGAGGTTCGCCAATCCACGCACGCGCTGCTGCAACAAAGCGCTGACCATGATGACGATCTGTATTTCTTCCGTCTCGTGTTGATGCATGAAGACATGCACCGCGAAGCCTGGCACTTCATGGCGCAGCAGTTGGGCATCGACCTCGGGCCGGCGATGAATGGCCGTTCGCCGAAGGCTTCGAGCGTGCAAGGTGAGTTGCAGGTGCCGGCCGGGCGCTATCAGCTCGGGTCAAAGGGCCCGGGATTTGCCTTCGACAACGAACTCCACGCTCACGCGGTTGATTTGGACGGTTTCTCAATCGATCGCGCGCCTGTCTCATGGGCCCGGTTTC
>NZ_JANOCG010000460.1:0-1992 GCF_031412075.1 Rhizobacter sp. | reverse complement strand
GCCGATGAGCTTGGTCCAGCCGGTGTAGAAGATCACCACGTCGCCCTTGTTGATCGACTTGATGTTCTGGCGCTTCAGGGCCGCCTCGATCTCCTTGCGGTTGAAGGCCGTGCCTTCGGGCACCGGGTCCTTGCCGGTCAGGCCCACCATGTCGAGGATCACGCCGCGTGTGGCAATGGCCGGCACGTGTTCGATGCCCAGCTTCTTCAGCCCACCGGCTGACACGATCTCGCTGCCCTTGAGGCAGTTGTAGTACATGCCGTCGATGCCGATGTGGCCCAGGCCGTCGAGCTGCGAGCCGATGCCCACCCAGCCCATGATGATGTCGTCGTTGTAGTTGGTCTTGGTCTCGCCCAGCGTGCCGCCGTACTCCTGCCCCGGCGTCAGCACGGTGATCGAGAAGGTGCGTGGCGCGAAGGCCGGCGTCTTGCTGTTGGTCTCGATGCCCATGCGGATGGCCTTGCCCCGCTTGACGAGCTTGGTGGCCTCCAGCGTGTTGGCGGGCGTGATGTGGTTCAGCGCGCCCTTCTGGTCATCAGGGCCCCACTTCGACTTGTAGCAACTCTGCAGCGGCTGGGCCTGTGCTTGTGCCAGAGCTTGTGCCTGTACACCGAGGGCCAGAACGGCGGCGGTGCCTGACAGCACCATCTTGATCGAGTTCATGCCTGTGTCTCCGAAGTGGGTGGGGCGCAAATCATAGGCACGCCATCCTCCGACTCGAAGCCTCTCGTTTTCCCTTTGCCGCGCCGGGCTCAGGGGGCGGCGGGCAGAACGTGGGTGGGGGTGCTTGCGCCGACCTGGACCACATCGCTGCGGTCCTTGAGCTGCACGCCGGTCAGCTGCAGGCGCAGCGCTTCGCCGCACAGCCACAGCAGCTTGCGTGCGGCCTGCACATAGCCCAGCCCCTCGGGGCGCACGTTCGAGATGCAGTTGCGTTCGGCATCGCTGCGACCACTGCGCGGCGCCCAGGTGAGGTAGATCCCCAGGCTGTCGGGTGAACTCAGGCCCGGGCGTTCACCGATCAGCACCACCACCAGGCGGGCGCGCATCAGCTCGCCCACCGGGTCGCCCAGCGCCACGCGGGCTTGTTCGGCCACCACGATGGGGCCGAAGCGCCACGTGACGGGGGCTTGTGCGCGGATCTGCTCGATCAGTGGCACGGCGTGGCGGCTCACCGCCAGCGAAGACAGGCCATCGCCCACCACCAGCAGGATGTCGCACACCGTTGCCGGGGCGTGCTCGCGCAGCTGCGCTACCGAGGCCTCGTCGAGGCGGCGGCCCAGGTCGGGGCGCAGCAGGTAGGTGGCGCGGTCGGCTGCGGCGCTGCGCACCTGCAGGCTGGGCCAGCCGTGGGCTTGCAGTTGTTGGCACAGGGCCTGCGCGTCGAGTGGCACATGCACCGCGTCGCGAGCCAGCGCGTGGGCGCAGCCAAAGCGCAGCAGCTCGTGGGTGGGCAGGCTCACACCGGTGCGGCCCAGCGCCACCCGCGCCGGGGTGTGCACACGCAGCTCGCGCCACGGGTCGGGGGTGAGGTCGGGTTCGTTCACTGGAGCACCTTCGTGCTGCGCACTCCGGTCGTCGCTCTTGGGGCGGCCCGGCGTGCTCATGCGGCGATGCGGGGCAGGCCCATCTGCTCAATCAGTTGGTGACCTGAGGCAACCGGCATCACGCGGCCCGCAGCGTCGGTGATGTTCATCTGGTGCAGCCACTGCTCGAATTCGGGCGCACGTTGCAGGCCCAGCAGCTCGCGCAGGTAGAGCGCGTCGTGGAACGAGGTGCTCTGGTAGTTGAGCATCACGTCGTCGGCGCCCGGCACGCCCATGAGGAAGCTCAAGCCCGCGGTGCCGAGCAGTGTCATCAGCGTGTCCATGTCGTCGGAGTCGGCTTCGGCGTGGTTGGTGTAGCAGACGTCGCAGCCCAGTGGCAGGCCGAGCAGCTTGCCGCAGAAGTGGTCTTCGAGGCCGGCGCGGATGATCTGCTTGCCGTCATACA
>NZ_JANOCG010000459.1:0-7768 GCF_031412075.1 Rhizobacter sp. | reverse complement strand
TATGCGCAAGCTGTTGACGATCATGAATGTCGTCATCAAGACCAATAAACCTTGGAATCCCGAGCTCCATGTCGCTTGACATTGAACACGGTTGCTCAGCCCGAACGGACAGCGGTGCGCGAAAGCGGCAAACCCAAAACGCACAACGCCCTGCCCCACCAAAGTGGACCAGGGCGTTGCCCAGAAGCACAAGCCAGGAGCGCCGTAGCGCCCCCAACCCATCTTCCAGATCAGCGCAGCAGCGACAGAACTTGCTGCGGCAGCTGGTTGGCTTGCGAAATCATCGCGGTACCAGCTTGCTGCAGGATCTGGGCGCGCGACAGGTTCATCGTTTCCGATGCGAAGTCAGCGTCCATGATCCGGCCACGGGCGGCAGAGAGGTTCTCTGCAGACGTTGCCAGGTTGGCGATCACCGAGTCAAAACGGTTCTGCACGGCACCCATGGTGGCGCGGCCTGTGGTGATCGCAGTGATCGCCGTGTCGATGGCCGTGATGGCTGCCGTCGCACCGGTGGCGTCAGCGCCCGAGATGTCCAGCGCGCCAACGGAGGTGACCGTGCCGCTCAGGTCCACCGCGTTCACGGTGATCGTGTCGGTCGAGGCCGTGCCGGCGCCGACCTGGAACGCGAACGTGGCTGGCGTGCCGCCGAGCAACGCGGTGCCGTTGAAGGTGGCGCCGCTCACGACACGCGCAACTTCAGCATTGAGCTGTGCGAATTCAGCCTGGAGGTTGGTGCGGTCGGCGGCGTTGTTGGTGCCGTTGGCCGATTGCACGGCCAGTTCACGCATGCGCTGGATCGCGTCGCCCACCTTGCCGATGGCGCCTTCAGCCGTTTGCGCCAGCGAGATGCCGTCGTTGGCATTGCGCGAGGCCACGTTCATGCCACGCACTTGGGCGTTCATGCGTTCTGCAATCGCGAGGCCGGCTGAGTCGTCCTTGGCGCTGTTCACACGCAAGCCAGACGACAGGCGCTGCATGGCGGTGGCCAGCGAGTTCTGAGTCGACGCGGTGTTGCGCTGAGCATTCAGCGAAAGGATGTTGGTGTTGATCGTCATTGCCATTTAAATATCTCCGATACGGTTAGAAGTGACTTCCGGCAAGCGCCGGCATTTGCCGCTACAGACACTTGGCTCTTGCGAACCTCGCTTCTGCGTTGACCTGGCCGCAGGTGTGACCCCTTGGCCTGCTGCGCCCGGCGTGCGTCATCCTCAGATCTCGCAAGAGGCTTGGTTCGTGTGCCTCTCACTCAACACTTGGTCGCTTACTCCGGACCGCGGGTTTGATTGCTCATCCCCGTTGGTTTTGTTATCGGACCGCCTGATTCAGAACTTTAGAAAAAAAGTCAAGCTGGAGAAGGCGGGCTTGTTCAAGCTTGTTCACGGCATCGAAGGCCCGGTGAGGTATTTCGGCAATCTCGATGCACTACTTGAGGTGGCCACCGCGGGCGTCGTTGCCGTGCGGCAAATCCCACCCCTCCAGTGCAAACCCTCGCATGCGGTTGCCAGTTCGGTCACGTTCCGTTGTTACGCCGACTTACGTGTAGGTATTTGCCTTACACGTGTCATGGAAGAAGCTGGACTCAAGCCACAGAACCGGCCTGATGTTTCAGTCCATTTCTGCGTTTCACAATTCGTTCCACGTTGAGACACAAGCCAACGCAGCAGACAACCCAGACGAACAAACCAAGGAACAACAGCATGAACGCCGACCAAATCCTCACCGAAATCCGCGAAGCCAATCTGTCCTACCTGATGCTCGCGCAGAGCCTGATCCGCAGCGACCGCGAACAAGCGCTGTTCCGCCTGGGCATCAGCGAAGAGAGCGCCGCGATGATCACGCTGCTGACCCCCGCCCAGATGATGAAGATCGCCGCCAGCAACACCCTGCTGTGCCGCTTCCGCATGGACGACGACATGGTCTGGGGCCTGCTCACGAACCACGGCAAGGCTGCTTCCAACGACATGACCAGCCGCCTGCACGCATCGATTCTTATGGCCGGCCGCCACCAAGAAGCCGCCTGATGACGGCACCCGGCGCTACGCGCCACCCGCCAGGCGGGGCCTCGCCGGCTTGAGGCGGCTCGGCGCTCGGCTCGGCACCCTTCGACAAACGTTCCCTCATACACAGATAGATCAGGAGAAGATTCCATGCGTAGCAAGAGCATCCTCACCGAAGCCAAGCAGATTGATCGCGCAGTGACGCTGATCAACCTGGGCGCCCGCCTGCAAGTGCTGGAATCTGAAACCGATCTGAGCTACGAACGCCTGCTGCGTCTGTACAAAGAGGTCTCGGGCAAGTCGCCGAGCAAGGGCCAGCTGCCCTTCTCCACCGACTGGTTCATGACCTGGCAACCCAATATCCATGCATCGCTGTTCCTGAACATCCACGAGTACCTGAACAAGGTCGCCGAGATGGACGAGATCGACACCGTCATCAAGGCCTACCAGCTCTACCTCGAGCAGACCCAGGCACAGAGCCTGGAAGCCCTGCTCTCCGTCACCCGCGCCTGGCGCCTGGTGAAGTTTGTCGACAACGGCATGCTCACCATGACCAAGTGCTCCAAGTGCGGTGGCCATTTCGTCAGCCACCCGCACGAAATCAGCAAGCACTACGTCTGTGGCCTGTGCAACCCCCCGGCACGCGCCGGCAAGGGCAAGGCCTCGGGCGGCATCCAGATGCACTGACACCCCTCAAGTTTCTGCCGCGCTTGCCGATACACCTGTTAGGCAGCAACTGTTTTTTGTTCCTGTCTCCTCCTGGCACCTAGAAAGTGCTTTATCGCGGGCCCCTCAGGGTCCGCTTTTTTTTGTGCGGTGAAACCCCCGTTGTTGATGCGATCGAGCGCAGCGCCGGACGCACACACTTGCTCAAGAGGCGGGGGTTGGGGCCGATAAAGGGCTGAGGCTCTCAGGCTTTGCTGATCAAGCGCCTCTCGCAACCACACCACTCAACATGTTTGTTCTCATCGGCTACGGCGTCGCCCTGGGGTGCATCTTCGGGGCCTACATCAGTCACGGGGGCAACATCTCCGTGATCCTGAAGGCGTTGCCGACTGAATTGATGGCGATCCTGGGTGGCGCGCTGGGCGCCTTCGTGGTGGCCAACCAACCCAAGGTGCTCAAGGCCACGATGTCGGCCTTGCCCAAGCTGCTCAAGGGCAGCAAGTACACCAAGGCACGCTACATGGAGCTGCTCGCGCTGCTCTATGACCTGCTCCAGAAGGCCCGCAAAGAGGGCCTGATGTCGATCGAAAAAGACGTGGACGCACCGCACGAGTCGGCCGTGTTCCAGAAATACGCCACCGTGGGCAATGACCACCACGTGGTCGAGTTCATCACCGACTACCTGCGCATGATGGTCTCGGGCAACCTGAACGCCCATGAGATCGAAAGCCTGATGGACAGCGAGATCGACACCCACCATCACGAGGCCTATGCGCCCGTGAGCGCGATCGCCAAGCTGGCCGGCGCCTTGCCGGCCTTCGGCATCGTGGCCGCCGTGCTCGGCGTCGTGAACACCATGGGCTCGGTGGGCCAGCCGCCCGCCATCCTGGGCGGCATGATCGGCTCGGCCCTGGTCGGCACCTTTCTGGGCATCTTGCTGGCGTACTGCATCGTCGAGCCCCTGGGTGGCCTGATGGAGCAGAAGAACGACGAAGGCAGCAAAGAGCTGCAGTGCATCAAGACCACGCTGCTGGCCAGCATGCAGGGTTACGCCCCGCAAGTGGCCGTCGAGTTCGGCCGCAAGGTCTTGTACTCGACCGAGCGCCCCAACTTCGCCGAATTGGAAGCCCATGTGAAAGGCAAGAAGTGATGCGTTGCTTCGGCTCTCCTCCTGCGTCTTTAGACCGCCAAGGCGCCAAGATCGCCAAGGTCGCCAAGGAGGAGAAGACTTTTTTTCTTTGCGACCTTGGCGTTCTTTGCGCCTTGGCGGTTAAGCCTGCATCTACGCGCTCCGCGTTCGCAAACTAAGAGCCCACCATGGCAGGCGATAGCAAGAAGCTCCAACCGATCATCATCAAGCGCATCAAGAAGGGCGGCCACGCTGCCCATGGTGGCGCCTGGAAGATCGCGTATGCCGACTTCGTGACGGCGATGATGGCCTTCTTCCTGCTCATGTGGCTGCTTGGCTCCACCACCGAGGGCGACAAGAAGGGCATTGCCGATTACTTTCAGTCGCCGCTGCGTGTGGCGCTCTTGAGCGGCGGCAGCGGCTCGGGCGACTCTTCTCACGTGGTCAAGGGCGGGGGCACCGATGTCACCCGCGCCGGCGGCCAGGTGAAGCGTGGCGACATCGCCACCACCAAGAGCACCATCAACCTCGCCGCCATGCGCGCCGAGCAGCGCGCGGCCGAGGCCGGCAAGCTGGAGCAGATCAAGAAGCAGATGGAAGAGGTGCTGGCCAACAGCCCCAAGTTCGGTGCCCTCAAGAGCCAGATCAAGCTCGACATGACACCCGACGGCCTGCGCATCCAGATCGTCGACGAACAGAGCCGCCATGTTCGACAGCGGCAGCGCCATCGTCAAACCCTACATGCGCGAGCTGCTGCGTGAGATCGGCGGCATGCTGTCCGAAGTGCCCAACCGCCTCACCCTCGATGGCCACACAGACGCGCAGCCCTTTGCGGGCGACCGCGCTGGCCTGGGTTACGGCAACTGGGAGCTGTCGGCCGACCGGGCCAACGCCTCGCGCCGCGAGCTGCTGGGCGGCGGCCTGCCGGCCGACCGCATCTTGCGTGTGCAGGGCCTGGCCTCGAGCGTGCCCTTCGAGCGTGAAGACCCGCTCAGCCCCAGCAACCGGCGCATCAGCATCATCGTGATGAACCGCGACGCCGAAGACCGCTTCTTCCAGAAAACCATTCCAGGCGAAGAAACCGCCCCGGTTGCAGCCGCAGCCAGTGCGCCAGTGGCCGAGACGCCAACTGTGCCCTCAATATCCAACCCGAACGCCCGATAACAGCCGCAGTAGAACCACGCGAGGCCGCCATGAGCAACCCTGACATGAAATTCCTGATCGTCGACGACTTCTCCACCATGCGCCGCATCGTGCGTGGCCTGTTGAAGGAGCTCGGCTACAACAACGCCGAAGAAGCCGAAGACGGTGTCGCCGCGTTGAACCTGCTCAAGAACGCGAAGTTCGACTTCGTGGTGAGCGACATCAACATGCCCAACATGAATGGCTTCGAGCTGCTCGCCGCCATCAAGGCCGAAGCCAGCCTGAAGCACATTCCGGTGCTGATGGTCACGGCCGAAGCCCGCAAGGAAGACATCGTGCGTGCCGCACAAGACGGCGCCGCCGGCTACATCGTCAAACCTTTCACCAAGGCCACCTTGGAAGAAAAGGTTCAGAAGATCATGCAAAAACTGGCCACTGCGGCCTGAGGGAGAGATCCACATGAAGATGGACAACATGGCCGTACTGGCCAACCCGGTGCATGCGCCCGCGGCGGCCTCGCCAGAGGTATTTCAGCAACTCGGTCTCATCACCCGCCAGCTGCACGACACTCTGCACCAGCTGGGCGTGATGCCCAAGCTGCAAGACGCCGCCAACAACCTGCCTGACGCACGCAGCCGCCTGAACTACATCGCCGAAAAAACGGGCGCTGCCGCCAACAAGGTGCTGAACTCGGTCGACCAAGCCAAGGTGGAGCACAACATGATCGCCGCCGAAACGCGCCGCATCGTGGCCGCCATCGTGGCCGACCCGGTGAAGGCCGTGGCCTCGGGCTCGGTGATGAACTTCGTGAGCGATGTCGAAGCCGCCACCGCGCGCATCGACCAGCACCTGACCGACATCATGATGGCGCAGGACTTTCACGACCTCACCGGCCAGGTGGTGACGAAGGTGGTGTCGCTCGCGTCCGACTTGGAAGACAGCCTGGTGAAGCTGCTGGTGCAAGCCGCGCCGCCCGAGGCGGTGAAGGTGATCGAGCACAGCACGGCCGCGCTGAACGGGCCGGTGGTCAACCCGGAAGGTCGCACCGACGTGGTGGCGAACCAGACGGAAGTGGATGACTTGCTGGCAAGCCTGGGCTTCTGAGTTTTCGCTTCGAGTTCGATCAACGGCGGCCTGCGGGCTGCCGTTTTCGTTTGTCGGTTTGTCATTCCCGCGTGGGCGGGAATCCAGGATGGTTGCGCACCTCCTCCCGTTCGGGCCGACTTGTCGAAGCCTTGCTCGCTTTGTCGCTGTTCTTGTTCACTGCGTGAGGCCGCGCCGGGTGTTCGGCCCGGCGGCCGACCCACTTTCTTGTGTCGACAAGAAAGTGGGCAAAGAAGCGACCCCTGCCGACTCGGCCCTCGCGATGCGAGGGCTGCCTTGCGCTGCGCTCGGTCTTTGCGGGGCGGGCAGAACTCACTGCGCGAGCTGCAAAGACCGAGCAGCACAGAGCAGTCGGTCCCGAGGACCGACCGACGAGCAGGGTCGCCTTTGGCTTCGCCGAACCTTCGGTTTCTTTTGCCTCACGCAGTGAGAAGAAACACCACGCGACAGCGGCGCGACCCTGGATTCCCGCCTCCGCAGAAATGACAGGCCTTCACTCGCTGCCCACCAACCCATTGCGAATCGCGTAAACCGTCATCTCCGAGTTGTTCGACAACCCCAGCTTCTCCAGCACCCGAGCCCGATAAACACTCACCGTCTTCGGCGACAAGGTCAGCTCCTCGGCGATGTCGGAAAGCCTCTTGCCGGAGGCAATCATCACCAGCGTCTGCAGTTCGCGGTCCGACAGCTTCTCGTGTGCCGCTTCCGTGCCAGGCGTGGTCAAGCTCTCGACCAGCATCTGCGCAATCTCGGGCGTCACGTACTTGCGCCCCTGCCCCACCGTGCGCACCGCCGCCACGATCAGCTGCGGGTCTCCGCCCTTGTTCACATAACCAAAGGCCCCGGCGCGCAAGGCGCGGATGGCGTATTGGTCTTCGGGGTACATCGACACCACCAGCACCCGCATGGTCGTGCCTTCGTCCTTCAGCGCATGCAGCACATCGAGGCCGCTGCGCCCGGGCAGGTTGATGTCGAGCACCAGCACGTCGGCTTCGCCGACCGTGCGCATCAGGGCACGCAGCTCGCCGTAGTCGCCGGCTTCGCCAATCACCTGGATGTCGGGCGCATCGGACAAGGTGTCTCGGATGCCGCGACGGATCAGTGCATGGTCATCGCAGAGCAAGACTTTGATCATGGCGTCACTGCGAGAGAGGGGAGTTCATCATAGAGCGCCCCAGACCGTCGGATCGTAAGGGCTCGAAGGTTCTTCGAGCGGTGTGCCGGGTTCGGTCGGATCCATGTCGACCTCATCGTCGCTCCCCAGCGGCACCGACAGGATCAACGTGGTGCCGGCCGGCGTGCTGCTCAGGTCGACCCAGCCGCCCACCGTGCCGGCACGCTCGTGCAGGCCGCGAAGGCCGAAGGAGCGCGCCTTGGCCAGGTCGTCCTGGCTCAGGCCGCGGCCGTTGTCGCTGACCTCCAGCGACAACACCCCGCCGGCGAGCGACAGGTCGATGTGCGCCTGACTCGCCTGCGCGTGCTTGGACACATTGGTCAGCGCCTCCTGCACCGTGCGGTAGGCCACCAGCGGCACGCCGGCGGGCAGGCTCAGGTGCTCATGGCGCGAGCGGAACTCGCAGGTGATGCCGGTGCGCTTCTCGAAGCGGCTGGCCATCCACTGCAGGGCGGCGATCAAACCCTGCTCCAGGATGGCTGGGCGCTGGTTGTGCATCACCGGCTGGCTGGCCTCGATGGCGTGGCTCACGGTCTCCAGCGCCGAGTTGACCCG
>NZ_JANOCG010000458.1:0-1628 GCF_031412075.1 Rhizobacter sp. | reverse complement strand
CTGGGCTTCCTGCTGCAGTGGCCGACGTTGCTCACGCTGCTGATGTTCCCGATCCTGCTGGTCATGTATGCGCGGCTGGCGATCAACGAAGAAGCAGCGATGCGCAAGCAATTCGGCGCCGAGTTCGATGCCTACGCGGCGAGCACACCCCGCTTTCTGCCGTCATGGCAACGGACGACGGCGACCGCCTGAAAGCCTCCAAACCCAGGGCCCCGTCATGAAAACCAGCACCATCGAAGTCGGCGAGTTGGTCTCCACGTTGAGCGCGGCGGGCGTCGTTCGCCAGCTCTCGTCGCTGCCGGGCGTTCATCACGCCGACGTCAACTACGTCGCCGGCAGCGCGACCGTGCACTATGACGAAGCGAAGACCACGCTGGACGCGATCCGCCAACGGGTCGTCGATTGTGGCTACCACTGCCGCGGGGAACTGGTTCCGGCGCATGTTTGCGATCCGGCGGACCATCAGCCAGCGGGCGACGCCCATGCCGGCCACGCCGGCCCCAGCCCACACGGGGCACACGGGGCACACGGGGCTCCAGCGGCGGACATGATGCATGACATGGGCCATGCGCCCGGCATGTCGATGCAAGACATGGCCAACGACATGCGCAACCGATTTCTGGTCGCCCTGGTGTTTGCCGTTCCCGTCTTCCTGTACTCGCCAATGGGCACGATGTTCGGCAACTTCCCCACGCCGTTCGGCATGGAGCGCAAGCTCTTCCTGTTCATCGCGGCCACTGCCGCCATCGCATACCCGGTCTGGCCCTTCGTCGTCGCAGCGGTGCGCGCCGCACGCAACAAGGTGGCCAACATGGCGACGCTGATCGTGCTGTCGGTCGGCACCGGCTACTTCTTCAGCGTCGGCGCGACTTTCTTCTACGAGAGCGAGGTGTTTTTTGAAGCCTCGGCCGTGCTGCTGGTGTTCATCCTGCTCGGCCACTGGTTGGAAATGCGCGCGCGCGCTGGCGCGTCGGATGCCATCCGCACCCTGATGGATCTGGCTCCGCCGATGGCCACGGTGGTTCGCAACGGGATTGAGACCCAGGTACCCACGGCCGAAGTCCTGGCCGGAGAGACCGTCGTCATCAAACCGGGCGACAAGATCCCGGTCGACGGCGAGATCACCGAAGGCAGCTCACAGGTCGACGAGTCGATGCTGACGGGTGAATCGATGCCGGTGAAGAAAGTGGTCGGCAACCCCGTCATCGGCGCCACCATCAACAAGAGCGGCAGCTTCCGCTACATGGCCACCAAGGTCGGGGCCGACACGGCGCTGGCGCAGATCGTCAAGCTGGTTCAGGAGGCGCAGAACTCCAAGGCACCCGGCCAACTGCTGGCGGACAAGGCATCGCAGTGGCTGGTGCTGGCCGCCATCGCTATCGGGCTGCTCACTTTCAGCGTGTGGTTCTGGGTCATCGGCGAGCCCTTGCTGTTCGCGTTGACGCTGACGATCACGGTGTTCGTGATCGCTTGCCCCGACGCGCTTGGGCTGGCCACGCCGATGGCGATCATGGTCGGCACCGGGTTGGGGGCGATGAACGGCATCCTGTTCAAGAACGCCTCGGCGCTGGAGAACGCCACCAAGCTCACCGTCGTCGTCTTCGACAAGACCGGCACGCTCACCCTCG
>NZ_JANOCG010000457.1:0-2733 GCF_031412075.1 Rhizobacter sp. | reverse complement strand
GTCACACTCGACGTCACCGACCACGACAGCATCAAGGCCGCCGTGGCGCACGCCGAGACCGAGATGGGCACGATCGACATCCTGGTCAACAACTCTGGCGTGAGCACCACACAAAAGCTCACCGACGTGACGCCGGAAGATTACGACTACATCATGGACACCAACACCAAGGGCGCCTTCTTCGTGGCGCAAGAGGTGGGCAAGCGCATGCTGGCGCGGGCCAAGGGCGCGGCACCGGGCACCTTCACCGGCGGGCGCATCGTCAACATCGCGTCGATGGCGGGCCTGAAGGTGCTGGGCCAGATCGGCGTGTACTGCATGAGCAAGGCCGCGGTGGTGCACATGACGCGCGCCATGGCGCTGGAGTGGGGCAAGTACGGCATCAACGTCAACGCCATCTGCCCCGGCTACATCGACACCGAGATCAACCACCATCACTGGAAGACCGAGCAGGGCCAGAAGCTCATCAACATGCTGCCGCGCAAGCGCATCGGTCAGCCGCAAGATCTTGACGTGGTGCTGATGATGTTGTGCTCCAACGAGAGCCACTTCGTGAACGGTGCTGTCATTCAGGCAGACGACGGTTTTTCCGTCTGATGCAAGCCACCGTTCGGGCTGAGCCTGTATTCCCGATCGTCCTGAGCTTGTCGAAGGGAGCCAGCGTGTCGTACGGAGCGGGCACTTCGACAGGCTCAGTGCGAACGGACCTTGGAGCCGCGCGAAGCATAAGAACGGCCGAGCAAGATGCGTGAACTCTCCCTGCTTGAAGCACGCGTTCTCGGCGTGCTGATCGAGAAGGCGCACACCGTGCCCGACAGCTACCCGCTGTCACTCAATTCGCTGGTGTCGGGCTGCAACCAGAAGACCACGCGTGACCCGGTGATGAACGCCACCGAGGCCGAGGTGCAGGTGGCGGCCGATTCGCTGAAAGCCTTGCACCTCGTCTTCGAGTCGAGCGGCTCGCGCGTCACCCGCTACGAGCACAACATGGCCCGCGCGATGGCGCTGCCGTCGCAAAGCGTGGCGGTTCTTGCGGTGTTGATGCTGCGTGGCCCGCAGACCAGCTCGGAGCTGCGCGCCAACTGCGACCGCCTGCACCGCTTCGCCGATGTGTCGTCGGTCGAGGCCTTTCTCGATGAGCTGGCGGCACGCACGCAAGAAAGAGGCGGCCCGCTGGTTTTGAAACTGCCGCGCGCGCCCGGTGCCCGCGAAGCGCGCTGGACGCACCTGCTGTGCGGCGCAGTCGATGTGTCGGCCATGCCGGTGGCGGCGCAGTCGGAAGACTTCGTGGCGGCCAGCGAGCTCGCATCGCTCAAGTCGCAGCAACTCAGCATGCAGCGCGAGCTCGAAGAGCTGCGCGCCCTGGTCGATAAACTGTATTCAGAGCTGGGTGTGAACAAAACCTGAGGCAGAGACGATGCGCATTGAGATACCCGACGACAAACGCCTGGTTCACGAGATGCGCATCGCCATACGCTGGGGCGACATGGACGCGATGGGCCATGTCAACAACGTCAGCTACTTCCGGTACTTGGAGACCGCGCGCATCGAGTGGCTCAACGGCGCGGGCTTCCAGCCCGACCCGAGCGGCGAGGGCTTCGTGATCATCAACGCCTTCTGCAACTTCCTGATCCAGCTCGAGTACCCGGGCGAGATCGTGGCCAAGACCTACGCCGCCAACCTCGGGCGCAGCAGCTTCGACAGCTTCACCACCATGGAGCGTGCCGACCAGCCTGGCGTGATCAGCGCGGCAGGTGGCGCCACCATCGTGTGGGTGAATTTCCCTCAGCAGAAGTCGATGCCGTTCCCGGCTCGGCTTCGTGAGCTCATCGCCTGATTGGCCATGAACGGGGTGCGCGCCTGGCTGTGCGTGCTGCTGCTGGCGTGGGCGGGTGCGGCACCGGCACAAGGTGTGGAGCTGTCGACTGCGGAACGCGCCTGGGTGCAGGCCAACCCGGTGTTGCGCCTGGGTGTCGCGCGCGAGTACCCGCCTTACTACTTTGCGCCCGCCGAGCCGGCGCGCCCGCACGGTTTCATCATCGAGATGATCGACCTGTGGGGCGAGCGTGTGGGCATGAAGGTCGACATCCGCCGTTTCAACAACAACGACGACGCCGTGCGCGCCTTGCAGGCCGGGCAGATCGACATCCTGCCTTGGGCCTTGCCACAACCCGGCAATGCACTGCTCACGCTGCCGGTGTTTGCCGGCAACCAGGTGCTGGTGGCGCGGCGTGACCTGCCCGACATCTCGACCACCGACAACTTTGGCCAATACCGGGTGGCCGTGGTCGAGGGCACACCGGCCGCGGCCTTGTTGGCTGCGCGCTTTCCACAAGCCAAGGTGACGCTGTTTGCCGGCCCCGAGCAGGCCTTGCGCGCGGTGGCCTCGGGCTCGGCCGATCTGTTCGTGGGTTATCAGCAGGTGGTGGTCTATCACGTCGAAAAACAGCTGCTGGCCAACCTGGTGATCCGCCGCAACCTGGGGCCCGGCAATGTGCCCATCGGCCCCACGGTGCGGCGCGACGCGGCCCCATTGCGCGCCGTGCTCGCACATGCCATCGACTCGGTGACTGCCGCCGACCGCTCGGCCCTGGCCGCGCGCTGGCTGCCTGCCAGCACGCTGACGGCGCTGACCGGCGAGATGGCGCCGCTCACACCGGCCGAGCGCGATTGGGTGGAGCGCTTTGGCCGCATCCGCGTGGGTTTCGATGCGAACTTTTCGCCGATCACCAG
>NZ_JANOCG010000456.1:0-21586 GCF_031412075.1 Rhizobacter sp. | reverse complement strand
AAGCCGAACAAGGCGGCAATCAAGGCGATGACGAAGAAAACAACGGCGTAATGCAGCATGTCGGGCTCCTGGTTGGGTTGCGTTTTGGTGCACCCAGTGTCGAGCCACCGGCATTCGCTGGCGATAGGCCACACCGCCTGCGTGTTGACGGACGAGCGAGCGGGTCGGTGTAGGACCCCGCTGACAAGCTGACGAGCGGCCGCGGGGCCGTCTAGGCGGCAGGCAACGCCGCCGACTCGGGCAGGCTCACCCGGATTTGTGTGCCTTGCCCCGGCGCCGAGGTGAGGCTGAACTTGCCGCCTTCAGCCTCCACGCGGTAGCGCATGCCCACCAGGCCGTAGGCTGAGCGCGGCTGCACGCTCGCGTCGAAGCCGACGCCGTCGTCGCGAACCGTGACCTCGACCCAGCCGTCTTTGGGCTGCAGGCTGATCCACACGTTCTTGGCTTGCGCGTACTTGATGATGTTGGTGGTCGACTCCTGCACCAGCCGGTAGACCACCAGCTCGGCGTCGGGCTGCAGCTTCACCGGTTGCAGATCGCATTGCACCGTGAGGCCGGAGTTGGTGCTGAAGTCGCGCGCCAGGATCTCGAGCGTGGACACCAGGCCCAGGTTGCTCAAGGTCGACGGTCTCAGGTCTTCGATGATGCGGCGGCCGAGCGCAATGCTGCTGTTGAGCGTGTCGACCAGGTGGGCCAGCCGCTCCAGCGCCTCGGGGGCGGTGCCGGCCAGGCGCGAGCGGATGCGCGCGGCGTCGAGCTTGGCCGAGGTGAGCAGGGCGCCCAGCTCGTCGTGCAGGTTGCGCGCGAGGCGGTGTCGCTCGTCTTCGCGTGCGGTTTGCAGGTGGTCGGCGAGCTCGGTGAGCTGGGCGGTGCGCTGCGTCACCTCCAGCTCGAGGCGGTCACGCTCGATCTGCACCATGCGACGCTGCGCTTCGCGCTCGCGCTCGAGCGCCGAGCTCTGGCGCAGGTACATGAACAGCGCGAACAGGCTCAACGCGCTCAACACCGTGACGCCGACCCGGCTGAGCCACAGGGTTTCGTAGATGTCGTGGCGGCCGGCGGCCACGTTGCGGGTTTCGCGCACCACCAACTCGGCGGTGAGCTGGCGCACGGCCTCCATCTTCTCCTTCCCGATGTCGCTCATCACCAGCTGGGTGGCCGCTTCCATCTTGCCTTCGTCGTACAGGCGCATGGTCTCCGACAGCTCGGAAAGCTTGGCGTCGACCAAGGTGTGCAGCTTGTTCACGATGATGGTGGAGCTGGGGTCCTTGCGGTAGTAGTCGTCAAGGAAATGAAACGACTCGGCGATGGTCTTCAGGGCCTTGTGGTACGGCTGCAGGTACTCTTTGCGGTTGGTGAGCAGGTAGCCACGCTGGCCGGTCTCGGCGTCGAGCATGCTCTGCGCGAGGTTCTGCACATTGGTGCGCGCCGCGCTCACCTCCGCCAAGTCGGTGAGGGTGTTCACCGACTTCCAGTAAGAGGCTTCGCTGACCCCCATCATGGCCACCACGGCCACACAGGCCAGCGGGAAGATGATCGGGTTGCGCTTGATGACTGTGAGCACGCTTATGGCCTTTCGTTGTGCGATAACGTGGGATCATGCGGGTAGTCGAACCACCACCAGGGCCGAGGTAAACCATGATTCGAATCGCGATCGTTGACGACCACGCCATGATCCGCGCCGGGTTGCGTCAATTTTTTGCCGACCAACCTGATTTTTCGGTGGTTGCCGAAGCTTCCAACGGGCGTGAAGCGCTCGACATTGTGCGAGGTGGCGAAGTCGATGTGATCTTGCTCGACATCTCCATGCCCGACCAGGGCGGCGTCGATGCGCTGGCCGGCATCAAGGCCCGTGCGCCTGACCTGCCGGTACTGATCTTGAGCGGCTTCCCCGAAGAGCACTACGCCACCACACTCTTGCGCCAGGGTGCCAGTGGCTACCTGAACAAGGACTGCGACCCCGAAGAGATCGTCAAGGCGATCCGCACCGTGGCGCGTGGCCGAAAGTACATCACCGCCGGGGTGGCCGAGCGCCTGGCCGACGGCTTGAGTGGTGGGGGCGACCGGCCGCTTCACGAGCAGTTGTCCGAGCGCGAGCTGCAGGTGTTCCTGCGGCTGGCCAAGGGCGAGACCATCAGCCACATGGCCGACAGCATGTCGCTCAGCGTGAAGACGGTCAGCACCTACCGCACCCGGGTGATGGAGAAGATGAAGCTCGAGTCCAACAGCGACCTCACCTACTACGCACTGAAAAACGGGCTGATCCAGTAGAGGTCGGCGGGCCGAGCGCCGGGCCGCTCCCAAGCCGGCCCGCATTCCCTCGGGGGATCGGCCGACGTAACCGTCGGACGAGGGGCAGTCATCAGCTCAGCGCACCGAGGCCGGTGTCGCCGGCCGCGAGGCGGCCGCAGTACAGGATGAGCGCATCGATTTCATTCGACTTGTCGAACACCTTGTCGGCACCGAGCTCGAGGCACTTGCGGCGGATGTCCGGGGTGGCATAGTTGCTCAGCACCACCAGGTTGTGCTTTTGCGGCAGCGCGTTGGCCACCTTCAACACACCCAGGCCCGAGCCGCTTTTCAAGAAGATGTCGACGATGACCAGGTCGACGTTGGCGTTGCCCGGTTGGGTCAGCCACTGCACCGCGCTCGATTCGTCTTCCGCCGTGCCCACCACCTCGACCGGCACCAGTTCCTCAAGTGTGGCGATCAGGTTTTCTCGGATGACCTGGCTGTCTTCGACGATGTAGGTCCTGAGCGGCTGCATGGACGGCGATCCTTCCGTGGAATCAAGAGCAGGGGTCGCCGGGCTGTGCTCGAGATCGAGGCATGGGCTGCAATTGGGGACTGGGCGCGAATAATCTCCCTGCCAGTGTCGCCGGGATTTTATCGCCGCGCCATCTGTGTCAATCCCGAGAGCTTGTCAGAAGACGCCTACAGATGCATGCACTGGCGCACGTAGGACATGCACTACAGCCGATGGCGGTGCCGTCTGCTGGGCGAGGTGTTGGCAGCTGCTGATACTGCGGCTCGTGCAAACAACCGAAAAGGATCACTCCATGACCAAGCTCTTCCACCTCAAGACTTCGCTGATCGTCGCCGCCTTGCTGGCCGCACCAATGGCCCAGGCCGCCACCATGGGCAAGGCCGATTACAAGGCCGCCAAGGACAGCATCAGCACCACCTACAAGGCTGACAAGAAGGCATGTGATGCGCTGTCGGCCAATGCCAAGGACGTGTGCGTGCAAGAGGCCAAAGGCAAGGAAAAGGTGGCCAAGGCCGAGCTGGAATACAGCTACACCGGCAAGGCTGCCGACCAGAACAAGATGCTGAAGGCCAAGGCCCAGGCAACTTACGCCGTGGCCAAGGAAAAGTGCGACGACAAGTCCGGCAACGACAAGGACGTTTGCATCAAGGAAGCCAAGGCCGTGGAAGTTTCTGCTTTGTCCAACGCCAAGGTCGGCAAGGATATCGACTCCACCCTGGCCACGGCCTCCAAAGACAAACGCGATGCCGAGTACAAGGTGGCTGCCGAGAAGTGCGACGCGATGGCAGGCGACGCCAAGAGCAGCTGCGTGGCGACTGCCAAGAAGCAGTACGGCAAGTAAGACCTGAGCGGTTTTCAGGCGATGCAAAAAAGGCCCGCAGTCGCGGGCCTTTTTTTTGGCGGGTCAGCGTGTTCGCCGGTAGGTGACGAACGCGTAGTCGAAGTGGTTGGGCTCGCCAGCGTGGTGGGTTTCGCGGCTCACTTCGGTGAACTGTTGGCGGTCCCAGGCAGGGAAGTGCACATCGCCGTCGTAGTCCCGGTCGATCTCGGTCAGCACCAGCTCGTCGGCCAGTGGCAGCGCCAGGGCATACAACTCTGCGCCGCCGATCACGAAGGCCTTGGGTGCGTCGCCCAGCTGGTTCAACGCCGCTTGCAGCGATGTGGTGGCGAGGGCGCCTTCGGCCTGCCATTGCGGGTTGCGGGTCACGACGATGTTGTTGCGGCCGGGCAGTGGGCGAAAGCGCTCTGGTATGGAGTCCCAGGTCTTGCGGCCCATGATCACCGGGTGGCCCATGGTCGTGCGCTTCAAGTGCTGCATGTCTTCGGGCAGGCGAAACAGCAGTTCGTTGTTCTTGCCGATGGTGCCATTGCGGGCGACGGCGGCGATCAGGCTGAGGGTGGTTCGCGTCATGCGCTGGATTGTCTCAGCCTAAAGCTCCGTTCGGGCTGAGCCTGCCTGTCCTGAGCCAGGTCGAAGGGTCGAAGCCAGCGCGAAGCTGTGCGCACCCTTCGACAGGCTCAGGGCGAACGGAGTCTGGCGATACTCACGACAGCGTGGCGGCGTCTCGCCCGTGGTCGATGTGCTGCCGCATCAGCCGTTTCACCCGCGCCGCATCGCGCGCTTTCAGCGCCGCCATGATCTGCTGGTGCTCGGCCAGCGAGGCCTCGAGCCGGCCCTGCTTGAACAGCGAATGGTGGCGGTTGAGCTTCATCACGCGGCGCAGGTCGTTGACCATCTGCAGCCGCCAGCGGTTGTTGTCGATCTGCAGCAGCCGGATGTGGAACTGCTCGTTGGCGCGGAAGAAGGCGTCGCGGTCATCGACTGTTCGCTCGAGCGCCTGGTGGAGTGCCTCCAGCTCGGCCATCTCGGCCTCGCTGGCCTGGGTGGCCACCGTGCCGGCGGCGTCACTCTCCAGCAGGGCGAGCAGGTGAAACACCTCGGACAGGTCGCGTTCCGACACCTCGGTGACATAAGCGCCGCGCCGCAGCTTCATCGTGACCAGGCCTTCGGAGGCCAGCACTTTCAACGCCTCGCGCAGCGGCGTGCGGCTGATGCCGAACTCTGCGGCCAAGGCCTGCTCGTCGATCCAGCTGCCGGGGGGCAGGGCGTGGGCCAGGATGCGCGTGCGCAGGCGTTCGGCCACCTGCTCATAGAGCGCACTTTCGCGCAGGCGCGACGAGGCGGGCGCCACAGGGGAGGCGGTGGGCGAGGCGACTGGCGAAGCGGGCATGAAGGGGTACGGGGCTTGTCGAAAACGGCTGTCTTGTAGATATAATTCAATTTTGAATTACGAATGCCTGGATTATGAACGTGTGGAGCGTGAGCTGTCCAGCAACCAGCACGCACGCCGCACAGAGTGACCCAGGCGCTCGGGCCATTGACACCCATGGCCCGGCGCGCGCACCCTGAACCGCCAAGCAAAGACCCAAATGCCCGACCACGCGAAACCCACCCCCGACGCGCTCGCCGCCTGGCAAAAGGCTGCGGCCAAATCAGCGCCCGGCGGGCAGATCGACGCGCTCAACTGGGTCACGCCCGAAGGTATTGTGGTCAAGCCGCTCTACACCGCGGCCGATACCCAAGACCTGCCGTATGCCAACACCTTGCCGGGTTTTGCCCCCTTTGTGCGCGGCCCGCAGGCCACGATGTATGCCGTGCGGCCGTGGACGATCCGCCAATACGCCGGCTTCTCCACCGCCGAAGCTTCCAACGAGTTCTACCGCAACGCGCTCGCCGCCGGCGGGCAGGGCGTGAGCGTGGCCTTCGACCTGGCCACGCACCGCGGCTACGACAGCGACCACCCGCGCGTGACAGGCGACGTGGGCAAGGCGGGCGTGGCGATCGACAGCGTCGAAGACATGAAGATCCTCTTCGACCAGATCCCGCTCGACAAGGTCAGCGTGAGCATGACGATGAACGGCGCCGTGTTGCCGGTGTTGGCCGGCTACGTGGTTGCGGCCGAAGAACAGGGTGTGGCGCAAGACCAGTTGAGCGGGACCATCCAGAACGACATCCTCAAGGAGTTCATGGTCCGCAACACCTACATCTATCCGCCCGAGCCGAGCATGCGGGCGGTGGGCGACATCATCGAGTACACGGCGAAAAACATGCCGAAGTTCAACTCGATCAGCATCTCGGGTTACCACATGCAGGAGGCCGGTGCCAACCAGGCGCTCGAGTTGGCCTTCACGCTGGCCGACGGCCGCGAGTACGTGAAGACGGCGCTGGCCAAGGGGCTCGACGTCGATGAGTTCGCTGGTCGCTTGAGCTTCTTCTGGGCCATCGGCATGAACTTCTACCTGGAGGTGGCCAAGATGCGCGCGGCGCGGCTGTTGTGGTGGAAGATCATGAAAGAGTTCGAGCCCAAGAACCCCAAGAGCCTGATGCTGCGCACCCACTGCCAGACCTCGGGCTGGAGCTTGACCGAGCAAGACCCGTACAACAACGTGGTGCGCACCACCATCGAGGCGATGGCAGCGGTGTTTGGCGGCACGCAGAGCCTGCACACCAACTCGTTCGACGAAGCGATCGCGCTGCCCACCGATTTTTCGTCGCGCATTGCGCGCAACACCCAGCTCATCATTCAAGAAGAGACACACATCCCCAACGTGGTCGACCCCTGGGCGGGCAGCTACATGATGGAGAAACTCACCCAAGACATGGCCGATGCGGCGTGGGCGATCATCGAAGAGGTGAATGCGTTGGGTGGCATGACGAAGGCCGTGCAAAGCGGCTGGGCCAAGCTGAAGATCGAGGCGAGTGCGGCCGAGAAGCAGGCGCGCATCGACTCGGGGCAAGACGTGATCGTCGGCGTCAACAAATACAAGCTCGCCAAGGAAGACCCGATCGAGAGCCGCGACATCGACAACCACGCCGTGCGCGACAACCAGGTGGCGCGTTTGCAAGCCATCCGAGCAAGCCGTGATGGTGCGGCGGTGCAGGCCGCGCTTGACGCGCTGACACGTTGTGCTGAAAGTGCGTCCGATACCAGCGGCGTGGCCGCGGGCAATCTGCTCGACCTGTCCATCAAAGCGATGCGTGTGCGCGCCACGGTGGGTGAGGTGAGCGATGCACTTGAAAAAGTCTGGGGGCGCCACCGCGCCGACACACAAAAGGTGACCGGCGTGTATGCAGCTGCCTATGACAGTGCCGAGGGCTGGGAACAGCTCCAGCGCGAGATTGCCGAATTCGCCGAAGACCAAGGCCGCCGCCCGCGCGTGATGATCGCCAAGCTGGGCCAAGACGGCCACGACCGCGGTGCGAAGGTGGTGGCGACGGCGTTCGCCGATTTGGGCTTCGACGTCGACATGGGCCCGCTGTTTCAAACGGCCGAAGAGTGCGCCCGCCAGGCGATCGAGAACGACGTGCATGCGGTGGGCGTGAGCACACTGGCGGCTGGCCACAAGACGCTGGTGCCGGCGATCATCGAATCATTGAAAGCGCAGGGTGCCGATGACATCATCGTCTTCGTCGGCGGGGTGATCCCGCGGCAGGACTATGACTTTTTGTACGAAGCGGGCGTGAAGGGCATCTATGGCCCCGGCACGCCGATCCCGGCGAGCGCCAAAGACGTGCTCGAGCAGATCAAGGCCCACCTCACCAAGGCCTGATTTTTCGTGGCGTTCACCACCTACTTGCTGCGCTGTGCCGATGGCTCGTATTACTGCGGGCACAGCGATGACATGGCGGTGCGCATGCGGCAGCACGAGGATGGGCTGATTGGGTACACGGCTGAGCGCAAGCCGTTTGGTTTGGTGTGGCAAGGGGAGTTTGAGTCGCGTGCCGAGGCGCTGCAGTTCGAGCTGCAGGTGAAGGGGTGGTCTCGCGCGAAGAAGGAGGCGTTGATTGCGGGGGATTGGGAGCGGATCCAGGAGCTTGCGAAAATACGCGGTGCTTCGGGGGCAGGGCTTCGACAAGCTCAGCCCGAACGGACGGTGGAGTCCGTTCGCCCTGAGCCTGTCGAAGGGCTGGTGCCAAGTGACGCGAGGCTTCGACAAGCTCAGCCCGAACGGCATCCCTCCGTTCGCCCTGAGCCTGTCGAAGGGCCGGTGCCAGATGGCGCTGGACTTCGACCAGCTCAGCCCGAACGGGCCGAGGTAGACGCCATCCTCCGCGCCGACCGCCGCGCCCTCGCCAAAGCCATCACCCTGCTCGAATCCACCCGCGCCGACCACCGCTTGCAGGCCGATGCACTGCTCAACGCACTGCTCCCCCACACCGGCAACGCCCTGCGCCTCGGCATCTCGGGCGTGCCCGGTGTCGGCAAGTCGACCTTCATCGAAGCCCTCGGCCTGTCGCTGATCGACAAGGGCCACAAGGTCGCCGTCCTCACCATCGACCCCTCCTCCAGCGTTTCGGGCGGCTCCATCCTCGGCGACAAAACCCGCATGGAAAAACTCTCGGTGAGCGATGCGGCCTACATCCGCCCCAGCCCCGCCTCGGGCACGCTGGGCGGTGTGGCCGAAAAAACGCGCGAGGCCATGCTGGTGTGCGAGGCCGCCGGCTACAGCGTGGTGATCGTCGAAACCGTGGGCGTGGGCCAGAGCGAAACCGCGGTCGCCGGCATGACCGACCTCTTCGTGCTGATGCAGTTGCCCAATGCCGGCGACGACCTGCAGGCCATCAAGCGCGGTGTGATGGAGCTGGCCGACCTGGTCGTGATCAACAAGGCCGACATCGACCCCGACGCCGCGACCCGCGCCGAAGCGCAGATTGCCAGCGCTTTGCACCTCTTCAGCCGCCGCGGCCCGGCCGACCCGCTGGACACCCGGGTGCTGCAACTCAGCGCACTCAAGTACCAGGGCATCACCGCCTTCTGGGACAAGGTCGAGCGCCTCGTGCAACTGCGTCGCGCCAGCGGCGAGTTCGAGGCGCGCCGCCAACAGCAAGGCATGGCCTGGATGTGGGACATCGTCCACACGACCTTGCAGGCCGATTTCCACCGCCACGCCGCCGTGCGCGAGGCCTTGCCCGAAGTGCTACGCCGCGTCAACGACGCACGCATCGCTCCCTCATCGGCGGCGCGCCAGCTGCTGCAACTTTTCACCCGTTCCTGAAGCCAACCACCATGCACGACATCATTGAACAACTCGAAGCCAAGCGTGCCCTCGCGCGCCTGGGCGGCGGCGAAAAGCGCATCGCCGCGCAGCACGGCAAAGGCAAGCTCACCGCGCGCGAGCGCATCGAGCTGCTGCTCGACGAAGGCACCTTCGAAGAGTGGGACATGTTCGTCGAACACCGTTGCCACGACTTCGGCATGGCCGACACACGCGTGCCCGGCGACGGTGTCGTCACCGGCTACGGCATGATCAACGGCCGCCTGGTCTTCGTCTACAGCCAGGACTTCACCGTCTTCGGCGGCGCACTCTCCGAAGCCCACGCCGAAAAGATCTGCAAGGTGATGGACCAGGCGATGAAGGTCGGCGCCCCGGTGATCGGCTTGAACGATTCGGGCGGCGCGCGCATCCAGGAAGGGGTGGCCTCGCTCGGTGGCTATGCCGAAGTGTTCCAGCGCAACGTGATGGCCTCGGGCGTGGTGCCGCAGATCAGCATGATCATGGGCCCTTGTGCGGGCGGCGCGGTGTACTCGCCGGCCATGACCGATTTCATCTTCATGGTGAAAGACAGCAGCTACATGTTTGTCACCGGCCCCGAGGTGGTGAAGACGGTCACGCACGAAGAGGTCACTGCCGAAGAGCTGGGTGGCGCCAGCACGCACACCACCAAGAGCGGCGTGGCCGACCTGGCCTTCGAGAACGATGTCGATGCGCTGCTGATGCTGCGCAGGCTCTACAACTACTTGCCGCTCAACAACCGCGAAAAGCCGCCGGTGCGCCCGAGCAACGACCCGGCCGAGCGCATCGACGGGTCGCTCGACACCCTGGTGCCCGACAACCCCAACAAGCCCTACGACATGAAGGAGCTGATCGTGAAGGCCGCCGACGACGGCGAGTTTTTCGAGTTGCAGCCCGAGTACGCCAAAAACATCGTGATCGGCTTTTGCCGCATGGAAGGCCAGACCGTGGGCGTGGTCGCCAACCAGCCACTGGTGCTGGCAGGTTGCCTCGACATCAAGAGCAGCATCAAGGCCGCGCGCTTCGTGCGCTTTTGTGATGCGTTCAACATTCCCATCGTGACCTACGTCGACGTGCCGGGCTTCATGCCGGGCACCTCGCAAGAGTACGGCGGCATCATCAAGCACGGCGCCAAGCTCTTGTACGCCTACGCCGAAGCCACCGTGCCCAAGATCACGGTGATCACGCGCAAGGCCTATGGCGGTGCGTACGACGTGATGAGCTCCAAGCACTTGCGTGGCGACGTCAACTTCGCCTGGCCCAACGCCGAGATCGCGGTGATGGGCGCCAAGGGCGCGGTGGAGATCATCTTCCGCGAAGAAAAGAGCGACCCGGCCAAGCTGGCTGCGCGCGAGGCCGAATACAAGGCCAAGTTCGCCAACCCCTTCGTGGCGGGCGCGCGCGGCTTCATCGATGACGTGATCCAGCCTCACGAAACGCGCAGGCGCATCTGCCGATCGTTGGTGATGCTTCGGAATAAAAAGATCGAGAACCCGTGGCGCAAGCACGGAAATATCCCCCTTTGAAACAAGGCCCAACAACCACCGCTCGCCCTGAGCCTGTCGAAGGGCATAGCGCACACCGCTCATGCTTCGACAAGCTCAGCACGAACGGTGTGTGGAGACACTGAGATGTTCACCAAAATCCTGATCGCCAACCGCGGCGAGATCGCCTGCCGCGTCATCAAGACCGCCAAGAAAATGGGCATCAAGACGGTCGCCGTCTACTCCGACGCCGACCGCGATGCGCGCCATGTGGAGCTGGCCGACGAGTCGGTGCACATCGGCGCGCCGCCGTCGCGCGAGTCCTATCTGGTGATGGACAAGATCATCGCCGCCTGCAAACAGACCGGTGCGCAGGCGGTGCACCCGGGCTACGGCTTCTTGAGCGAGAACGAAGAGTTCGCGCGCCGGGTGGAAGAAGAAGGCATCGTCTTCATCGGCCCCAAGCACGCGTCGATCGCTGCCATGGGCGACAAGATCGCCTCCAAGAAGCTCGCCAACGCGGCCCAGGTCAACACCATTCCCGGCCACAACGCGGCCATTGCAGGTGCGAAAGAGGCGGTCGAGATCGCCAAGGGCATCGGCTACCCGGTGATGATCAAGGCCAGCGCGGGCGGCGGTGGCAAGGGCCTGCGTGTGGCCTTCAACGACAAGGAAACCTTTGATGGTTTCACCGCCTGCCAGAACGAGGCACGCAACAGCTTTGGCGACGACCGGGTGTTCATCGAGAAGTTTGTCGAGGAGCCGCGCCACATCGAGATCCAGGTGCTGGGTGATGCGCATGGCAACACGGTGTACCTGCACGAGCGCGAGTGCTCCATCCAGCGTCGCCACCAGAAGGTGATCGAAGAAGCGCCCAGCCCCTTCCTCGACGAAGCCACGCGCAAGGCCATGGGCGAGCAGGCCGTGGCGTTGGCCAAGGCGGTCAACTACCAGTCCGCCGGCACGGTGGAGTTTGTGGTCGGCAAGGACAAGAGCTTCTACTTCCTGGAGATGAACACCCGGCTGCAAGTGGAGCACCCGGTCACCGAGTGCATCACCGGGCTCGACCTGGTGGAGCTGATGATCCGTGTGGCGGCCGGCGAGAAGCTGCCGTTCACGCAAAGCGAGATCAAGCGCGAAGGCTGGGCGATGGAGTGCCGCATCAATGCGGAAGACCCGTTCCGCAGCTTCCTGCCGTCGACCGGCCGGCTGGTGAAATACGCGCCGCCACCCGAAGCCGATGGCGTGCGTGTCGACACCGGCGTCTACGAGGGCGGCGAGATCCCGATGTACTACGACTCGATGATCGCCAAGCTCATCGTGCACGGCAAAGACCGCGCAGAGGCCATCCGCAAGATGCGTCAGGCGCTGAATGCGTTTGCCATCCGTGGCATCAGCTCCAACATTCCGTTCCAGGCGGCGCTGCTGGCGCACCCGAAGTTCGTGGCGGGCGACTTCAACACCGGCTTCATCGCCGAGCACTATGGCAAAGGCTTCACCGCCGAGGCCGTGCCGCACGACGACCCGGTGTTCTTGCGGGCGCTGGCGGCAGTCGCCAACCGCAAGCACCTGGAGCGCGCCACCCGCATCAGTGGGCAGATGCCGGGGCATGAGTTCGAGATCGGCAGTGACTTCGTTGTTGTCACCGACCTGGGTGCTGGGCGTTTCGAGCAACTGCCTGTCAGCCTCGTGCCGCAGGGTGCAGGCTTCGACGTGAACATCGGCGACAAGACCTACCGCATCGCGTTCCAGTCACCGCTGCGCGACATCGTGATCCGGGGCAGCTTCGACGGCGAAGCCTTCTGTGCGCAGATCGAACGTGTGGGCCTGTCGTATCGCATCGCGCACAACGGCACGCAGATCGAGGCCAAGGTGCTCACGCCGCGTGCGGCGCAGCTCAATGTGTTGATGCCGTTCAAGGCACCACCCGACTTGTCGAAGTTCTTGCTCTCGCCGATGCCAGGCCTGCTGGTCGACGTGGCCGTGGCGCCAGGGCAGAAGGTACTCGCGGGCGAGAAGCTGGCCGTCATCGAAGCGATGAAGATGGAAAACATCTTGCTCGCCACGCAAGACTGCGTGGTGTCCAGGGTGTCGGCCAGCAAGGGCGAGAGCTTGTCGGTTGACCAAATCATCATCGAATTCCAATGAACACCAACCGTCCCTTCAAGGTGCTGGGCATCCAGCAAGTGGCCATCGGTGGGCCCAGCAAGGATCGCTTGCGCACGCTGTGGGTCGACAAGCTCGGGCTCGAAGTCACCGGCAACTTCGTCAGCGAACGCGAGAACGTCGATGAAGACATTTGTTCGATGGGCAAGGGCGCGTTCAAGGTCGAGGTCGACCTGATGCAACCACTCGACCCCGACAAGAAACCTGCGGTGCACACCACGCCGCTCAACCACATCGGCCTGTGGATCGACGATCTGCCGAAGGCGGTGGAGTGGCTCACGGCCAACGGCGTGCGCTTCGCCCCGGGCGGCATCCGCCAAGGTGCGGCGGGTTACGACATCTGCTTCGTGCACCCCAAGAGCAACGACGAGTTTCCGGTCGCCGGCGAGGGTGTGTTGATCGAGCTGGTGCAAGCGCCGCCGGAGATCGTGGCGGCGCTCGGTTGAATCAAGCGCCGGGCTGCGGGCCTTCGTAGCCTTCGATCACCACCAGGTCGGCGGTCGACACCGAGGTGCGCAACTTGATCGCGGCCTGGTACTCCGGCGAGTGCCAGCAGTCGAGTGCAGCCTGGTAACTCGGGAACTCGATGACCACGTTGCGGCTGCGGGCCACGCCTTCCAGCACTTGGTGCTGGCCCGCGCGTGCCAGGAAACGCGCGCCGTACTTGGCAAAGGGCGCGGCATTCGCGGCCACGTAGAGCTTGTATTGATCCAGGTCGGTGATGTCGACGCGCACGATCCAGTAGCCTTTTGCCATTCCGTGTCTCCGGTGGGTTGTTCAAGCCCGCCACGGTACCGCAAGTGAAGGTCTAACACCTTGGTGACAGACCAGGTGTTCGTTGCCACCGACACTGCGCCAAACACCGAGGAGACGCCTCCATGCTGACCGGCCCGATTCTGCCGACGCTGCTGCGTCTGGCGCTGCCGAACGTGCTGGCCATGGGCTCAGCCACCGCGGTGGGCATTGCCGAGACGGCTTACATCGGCCAGCTCGGCCTCACACCTCTGGCCGCGATGGCGCTGGTGTTCCCGTTCTCGATGTTGATGCAGATGTTTTCGGCCGGTGCCATGGGCGGCGGCATCTCGTCGGCGGTGGCGCGTGCGCTCGGCGCGAAAGACCTCGTGCGTGCCGAAACGCTGGCCCTTCACGCCGCCATGATCGGCTTGGCCTGCGGGCTGTTCTTCACCGCGTTCTTCTTGTTGTTGGGCCCGCTGTTGTACGCCGGCCTGGGCGGCCGTGGTGAGGTGCTGGCCGAAGCCACACGCTACGCCAATGTGCTGTTTGCCGGCGTGGTGGCGGTGTGGCTCACGAACTCGTTGTCGTCGGTGTTGCGCGGCAGTGGCGACATGCGCACGCCTTCGGCGGTGATTCTCGGGGCCTCGGCGGTGCAGATCGTGCTGGGCGCTTGCCTGGGCCTGGGCTTCGGGCCGATTCCGCGACTGGGCATGACCGGCGTGGCCTTGGGCCAGGTGGTGGCGTTCACCGGCGCCACGCTGTTCTTGCTGCACCGGCTGTGCCGTGCCGACGCGCGGGTGCGCTTGAAATGGAACGGCGTGCCGCTGAGCCGAGGCATGTTCTTCGACATCTTGCGGGTGGGTGCGCTGGCCTGCCTGTCGCCGCTGCAATCGGTGGCCACGGTGCTCATCATCACGGCGCTGGTGGCGCGCACCGGCGTGGAGTCGCTGGCGGGTTATGGCATCGGCGCACGTCTTGAGTTCCTGCTGATCCCGATTGCCTTCGGCATTGGTGTGGCGGCGGTGCCGATGGTCGGCATGGCGATCGGTGCGGGTGACGTGACACGTGCGCGCCGTGTGGCGTGGACGGCCGGTGGCGTCTCGGCCGTGTTGCTGGCGGTCATCGGCCTGGTGGTGACGGTGGCGCCCGATCTGTGGAGCGGCATGTTCACGCAGTCACCCGGCGTGCTGGCGTCGTCGGCTTCTTATCTGCGCTCGGCCGGTCCGGCCTTCCCGTTCTTCGGTCTCGGGCTCACGCTGTTCTTTGCGTCGCAGGGGGCGGGCAAGGTGATGGGCACGGTGCTCGCAGCCACCGCCCGGCTGGCGGTGGTGGCGGTGGTCGGCTGGATCCTGGCCGGGCAGGGCGCGTCGGCCACGGCGATGTTTCTGCTGGTGGGGGCCGCGATGGTGGTCTACGGCCTGGGCGCTGCAGCCGCGATCCACCTCACCCCTTGGGGGCCGCGTGCTGTCGTTTAAACCGCGACCGGCGCCTTGATGGCTTCGTGGTGCTGGTAGTCGGCGATCTCGAAGTCTTCGAGCTGGTAGTCGAAGATCGATTCCGGCCGGCGTTTGATGCGCAGAGTGGGGTAAGGGTACGGTTGGCGCGTGAGCTGCAGCGCCACCTGATCGGCGTGGTTGCTGTAGAGGTGGCAGTCGCCGCCCGTCCAGATGAACTCGCCCACCTGCAGGTCGCACTGCTGGGCCAGCATGTGCGTGAGCAGGGCGTAGCTGGCGATGTTGAAGGGCACGCCGAGAAAAATGTCGGCGCTGCGTTGGTAGAGCTGGCAGCTGAGTTTGCCGTCGGCCACGTAGAACTGGAAGAAGGCATGGCACGGCATCAGTGCCATCTTGGAGAGCTCGGCCACGTTCCAGGCGCTCACGATGATGCGGCGCGAGTCGGGGTTGGTCCTGAGCGTGTTCACCACCTCGGCGATCTGGTCGATGTGGCCGCCATCGGGCGTCGGCCATGAGCGCCATTGCACGCCGTAGACGGGGCCCAGGTCGCCATCGGGGGCGGCCCATTCGTCCCAGATGGTCACGCCGCGCTCTTGCAGCCACTTGGCGTTGCTGTCACCGCGCAGAAACCACAGCAGCTCGACGATGACCGCCTTGGTGAACACCTTCTTGGTGGTGACCAGCGGAAAACCTTCGTTCAGGTCGAAGCGCATCTGGTGGCCGAACACGCTCTTGGTTCCGGTGCCGGTGCGGTCGGCCTTGAACACGCCGTGCTCGTTCACATGGCGCATGAGGTCTTCGTATTGCGAGCGGGTAGGGCGGGTCACGTCAGGGGCTCCTGGAGATGCCGGCGGATTATCTCTGAGCTATGAAAAAAGGGCGCCTTGCGGCGCCCTTGGGGACAGGTCGACGAATCGATCAGCCTTGCTGACCCGTCTCGCGCAGGAAGATTTCCACGCGGCGGTTTTTGGCCCGGCCGGCATCGCTGCCGTTGTCGGCAATCGGTTCGCGCTCGCCTCGGCCTGCAGTTTCGATGCGGCTGGATGACACGCCACGTGAGGTCAGGTAGTCGCGCACGCTGTGGGCGCGCTCCAGCGACAGGGGGTTGTTGATCGAGTCGGAGCCGGTGCTGTCGGTGTGGCCGACGATGCTCAGGCGCACGGCGGTGTCGCCCTGCAGGCTGCCGACGAAGGGGTCGAGCACGGCACGCAGCTCGGGCTTGATGGTGGCGCTGTTGACGTCAAATGAAATGTCATTCGGCACATTCAGCTTGAGCTGGTTGTCAGGGGTGCGGGTCACTTCGACGCCGGTGCCTTTGGTGGCCTGCTCCATCGCCACGCGTCGCTCTTCCTGGCGCTTCGACCAGATGTTGCCGACCACGGCGCCAAGCGCACCACCCACAACGGCCCCGGTTCCGGCGCTGCCGCCGGTGGCCTTGCCGATCACGGCGCCCACGCCAGCGCCTGCACCGGCACCGACGGCGGTGCCCTTCTGTGTCGGGCTCATGCTTTCACAACCCGCAAGCAGCAGAGAAGCCGCTGCGAAGCCGGCAATGAGGGTACGGGTGGTGTAGTTTTGGTTCATGAGATCTCCTGAATTCAGTTTGGTTTGGTTCGCCGCCCAGTGTCACCGGGCAGCCGCGAGAGGTCTGTCAGACACACTCAACGTTTCGTGTGGGCGGCGGCCTACAAGAGAAACAATTTATTGTTCGAACTGCAGCGCCGCCAGCCGTGCGTACAGGCCGCCGGCCGCCGCCAGCTCGGCGTGGGTGCCGGTCTCGACGATGTGGCCGTGCTCCATCACCACGATGCGGTCGGCGCGTTGCACCGTGGCCAGGCGGTGCGCGATCACGAGCGTGGTGCGGCCTTGCATGGCCGATTCGAGCGCGGCTTGCACCATGCGCTCGCTTTCGGCGTCGAGTGCGCTGGTGGCTTCGTCGAGCAGGAGCAGCGGCGGGTTCTTCAGCATCGCACGCGCAATGCTGAGGCGCTGGCGCTGCCCGCCCGAGAGGCGCACGCCACGCTCGCCGAGGAAGGTGTTGTAGCCATCGGGCAACTGGCGGATGAAGTCATCGGCGAATGCGGCGCGCGCCGCGGCCATCACTTCGTCGTCGCTGGCCTCTGGCTTGCCGTAGCGGATGTTCTCCAGCGCATTGGCCGAAAAGATCACACTGTCTTGCGGCACGATGCCGATGCGCTGTCGCAGTGCGTGCAGCGAGGTCTCGCGCACCGGCACGCCGTCGATGCTCACCACACCTTCGCTCGTGTCGTAGAAGCGCAGCAGCAGCTGGAACACCGTGGTCTTGCCGGCGCCGCTCGGGCCGACGATGGCCACTGTTTCACCTGGCTGCACCTGCAGGCTCACCTGCTGCAGCGACGGGTGCTGTGGCCGCGATGGGTAATGGAAGCTGACCTTGCGCAACTCGAGTGACGAGCCGGCGCGTGTGGCCGGAAAAGCGGCGGGGCGCTCGGGGGACTCGATCGGCGAACGTGACGACAGCAGCTCCACCAGCCGCTCGGTCGCTCCGGCCGCGCGCAACAGGTCGCCATACACCTCGGACAACACCGCCACGCTGCTCACCAGAATCACCACATAGACCACCGTCTGCCCTAGGTGGCCGGCGCTGATCTGGCCGGCGATCACCGCCTGCGTGCCCTGGTACAGGCCCCACAGCAGCGCGCCGAAGGTGGCCGTGATGATGAAAGCCACCAGGCCCGAGCGCACTCGGGTGCGGCGGATGGCGGTGACGAAGGCGCTTTCGGTGGACTTGTCGAAGCGCTCGGCTTCGCGCTGCTCCTGGGTGTAGCTCTGCACCACCGGGATCGCGTTGAGCACCTCGGCCGCAATGGCGCTCGAATCGGCCACCCGGTCCTGGCTGGCGCGCGACAGCTTGCGCACGCGCCGCCCGAAGTAAAGCGATGGCAGCACCACCAGCACCAGAATGCCCAGCACCTGCGTCATCACATACGGGTTGGTGATGATGAGCATCAGCATCGCGCCAATGCCCATCACACCGTTGCGCAGGCCCATGCTGAGGCTCGAGCCCACCACCGTCTGCACGAGCGTCGTGTCCGTCGTCAGGCGCGACAGCACCTCACCGGTCTGGGTGGTCTCGAAGAACTCCGGGCTTTGTTTCAGCACGTGCGCATACACCGCGTTGCGCAGATCGGCCGTCACTCGCTCGCCCAGCCAGCTGACCATGTAGAAGCGTGCCGCGGAAAAAAGCCCGAGCGCTGCGCCCACTGCAAACAGCGCAAAGAAGTGCTCGCGAAAGGCCAGCATGCGCTCGCCGGGGTCGGCGGCGATCAGGCCCTGGTCGATCAGCGATTTCAGTGCGACCGGGAACACCAGCGTGCTCACCGCCGCCAGCATCAGGAACAAGGCCGCCAGCACGATGCGCCCCCGATAAGGCCGCAGAAAAGGGCCCAGCCCGCTCAGCGAGCGCACGTTTTTGGGAGTGGCAGGGGTGGGGATCGCAGACATCGGCGCAGTGTAGGGGGAGGCCTCGGCCCACCTTGCGTGACGGACCCCGGCGCCGCGCGGCCGCGGTTTTGTGCTCTACCTCTCGCCCCTGCGGCCTCAGGCCGCTTCGGTCTGCTGCGACGGCGTGTGGCGGCTGCGTGCGCGGGCCAGCTCTTCGGCGGCGTGCAGGATCACTTCGTCGAGCGTGGCGCCGTGCAGCGGCCAGGTGGCCGTGCCGACGCTGCAGCCGACGTGCAGGTTGCTCACCGTGAGGTAGGACAGCGGGCGCTGCAACTCGGTGGTGACGCGTGTGGCCATGCTGCGTGAGAACGCGTGGCTCTCGGTCGAGGGGCAGCTGAGCAGCAGCACGAACTCGGCGCCGTCGAAGCGCATCACGCGGTCTTCGTCGCGCGCCAGGTGGCGCAGGCGCTTGGCCACCTGTTGCAGCACCTGGTCGCCGGCCTCGCGGCCGTAACGTTCGACCACCGGGTCGAAGCTGTCGAGCCCCACGTGCAGCACGCACAGCGAGAGGTCACGCGATTGCAGGTCTTGGGCCCAGGGCTGGCCGGTGTCGCCCAGGTGCTGGGGCGTGACCAGGCCGGTCAGGGGGTCGTGGTGCGCCTTGAGCAGCGGCACCAGCGGCAGGGGTTCATGTTTGGCGGCGGGGGTGGCGTCGGTGCGACGCCGCGCCAACGGTTGCACGGGGGGCGGCAGGTCGCGCAGCGCAAGCGCCGCCGGCAGTGGCGGCTCGGCGCGGGCCACGAAGCGGCTGGCCACCAGGCCCACCACCAGGCACAGGGCCCAGGCCGACGCGGCATTGCCGCTTTGGGCCAGCAGCAGCACCCAGGCGAGCGCCAGCACCCGCAGCGCGGGGTGCGTGGTCCAGTCGCCAGAGGGTGAGAAGCGATTCATGGGTGGTGCAAGCGCAAGAAGTGACATGTGCGTGCCCGATTCTGAGCTCGGTGTGCCGAGTGTGTCGCGTGAAAAAGCACGCTTTGCACCGGCGTTTTCAGGTGATACGCAGGTTCACAACTTGAGCGTTCCTGCATAGCCGGTCATTTCGAGGTAACCGCGGCCGATGCGTCGGCCCGCTTCGTCGAGCAGCTCGCTCAAACCTTCCCAGTAATAGGCGCCGGTGCTGTCGCGGCTGTCGAGTTCTTGCGCGTCAAACAGCGCGCGCACCGTGTGGCGGCCGGCGGGGGTGGTGATCGACCATTGCACCGGGTAGCGCGCTTGCGAGGCCGGGCTTTGCCAGGTTCGCCCTGGCGTGAAGACCACTTCGCCGGGCTCGAAGTTGCGCGCCGCGCCACCGGGCGCGCGCAGGCCGCCGCCGGCGTAGAGCGTGCCGCCGTCGGCGCGCCGTAGGCGAAAGGCGGTGAGGGCGCGCCCGTCGTCGAGGTTGATGCCGATCCAGTCCCAGCCGACGGCCTGCGGGTCGAGCAGGGTGTTGCTCCATTCGTGGTCGAGCCAGGCGCGCCCCTCCACGGGTGAGGCGCGGCCTTGCAGCGTGAGCGTGCCGCTGGCCGCGAGCTGCGGTTGGCTGTAGTAGTGGGAGGCCTGGGCCGCGAGCGGGCCCTTGCGCGAGAAGCCGGCCACACCTTGCAGCAGCGGGGGCTGCGTGGCGGCGAGCGTGAGATCGAGCCGAAAGCCGGCGTTCTCGCTCGTCACCCGCGTGCGGTAGCGGCTGGCATCGGCCGGGCCTTCGCGTTGCAGCGACCAGCCGCGCAGGGCGACCCGGGTGTCGCCTTCGGCCGCTTCGGCGATGCCGAAGCCCGCGCGTGCGATGCGCTGGTCATGCAGCTGGCGGGCAGCCTGCACATCGCTCACCGCCGCGTGGGCAAACACCAGCTGCTGCGCGGCAAAGCGGCTGGGGTTGCCCGCCGCCAGCCCGGTGCGCGAGCGAAAGAACGTGACCTGAAAGCCGTACAGGCGCTCGCCCGCCTGCAGCGAGCCCGTGAGGTACCACCACTCCGTGCGGGCGCCCGGGTGGGCCCCAAAATCGGCCGGGAACACCAGCGCCCGGGGCGCAATCTCTTCGATTTGTGCGCACAGCGGGGCGGGTGCCGCGGCGAGAGTCCACAAGAAGTGGCGGCGTTTCATGGGCCAAAGCATCGCACGTCAGACGACAATGCAGGGTTGCCTTGTCCACGCCGCCGATGACCGACTTTTCCCTGCCCGAAGACTTTGACCTGGTCGAACACTTTGACCACCGCACGCTCACGCGCGCCATGGAGCTCAAGCCTCAGGCCGCCGTGCTGGCGTTGCAGGTCGACGGGCCGCGTCTGGTCACGCGTGTGCAAGGCACCGGCCCCATCGCCTACCAGCAGAGCATCCATTGGGTGAACGACCGCCGGCTGGGCCCGCGCCTGGAGGGCCGCTGCTCCTGCCCGGTGGGTGGCAACTGCAAGCACGTGGCCGCGGCGCTGATGGCCTTCGAGGCGCAGCAGATCCGCATCAAGAAAGGCCTGCCCGAAACCCCCGGCGTGGCCGCGCCGGTGGCCCGGCCCGCCGAGCCGCCGCCGCCTGCCATGGTCGAGCTGGGCACTTTGCCGCTGGTGCCCGTGTTGCGCCTGACCACCTGCGTCGACGTGGCCTCCGAAGCCTTGTTGCACCACCGTTATGGCTCGGCCACCTCGCGTGGTGCCACGCTGCGACAAGGTGCGGCGCAACTGATCCTGCGCTACCAACCGCCGACCGGCCGTGCGTTCGATTTCCACTTTCCGGCGGGCAACGCCACCACCACGTTGGTCGAGCTCAACGACCCGGCGCGGCCGGGCCGCATCGTGATGGGGCACTTCCAGCGGCAGTCGCAGGCCGAGGCGGGTGCCATGCGTTCGCTGCTGGGCGAGCTGGAGCTGCGCCCATGGAGCCTGTCGGCCGGCCTGGCCACCGACCGGTTGACCCGCCTGGCGAGCGCGCGCCTGCAGTCGTCGGCCTTGCCGGTGGGTGTGGAAGGCACACCGCTCGTGCTGGTGCCGCAGCGTCGCGAGCGCTGGCCCGAGCTGCTGGCCCACCACATCCCCGACCTGGAGTCGCGTGGCTGGCTGGTCGAGGTAATGGACGACTTTCCCTACGAGCTGCACACCCCCGACAACTGGGCGGTCGACATCGCCGAAGAAGCCGGCGGCAACTGGTTCAGCGTGGGCCTGCAGGTTTCTGTGGACGGCCAGCCGGTCAACCTGGTGCCGCTGCTGGTGAGTCTGGTGCAGAACGGCTGGCTGAGCCTCGACGCGTCGCTCAACCAGGCCGAGGGCGCCGAGGTGCTGGTGCCCTGGGCCAGCGACACGCCCCCGCTGCCCGGCGCCACCACGCGCCAGCGCCTGCTGCGCCTGCCGGTGGCGCGTGTGGCGCCGCTGATGGACTGGCTGCGCACGGTGTTTCGCATCGGCGACAAGAGCACCGGCCTGCGCCTGTCGCGCTTCGACCTGGGCACGCTCGAATCG
>NZ_JANOCG010000455.1:0-8447 GCF_031412075.1 Rhizobacter sp. | reverse complement strand
TTCCGAAGCCGGCGGTGGCTACACCTGGGCCGTGAACAGCCGGCTCAACCAGCTCACCACCTGGTCGAACGACCCGGTGAGCGACACACCGGCCGAGTGGTTCTTGCTGCAAGACCGCAAGACGCTCGAGGTGTGGAGCGTGGCGCCCTCGGCCTGGGGCGACGAGCGCTTGAGCTACCGCGTCTCGCACGGCCAGGGTTACAGCGTCATCCGCCACCGGCGTGGTGACGTGGACGTGACGGCCTCGTGGTGTGTCGACGCGCAGACCTCGGTCAAGCAGGTGCGCCTGCACATCGTCAACCGCGGCCACCGCACACTGCAGCTGCGCGCGGTGGGCATCGCCGAATGGATGATGGGCGCCAGCCGCGCCGACCGCCTCACGGTCAACACGGCGCTCTATCGCCAGCGCCTGCCCGACCAGAAACTCACCGCCCTGTTCGCCACCCAGCTCGACCACTCGGCGGGTTATGGGAACGGCACCGCTTTCCTGGGGCTGGCCAGCGACACCGACAAAAACGACGAGGGCGAAGACTGGAGCTGCGACCGCCGCGAATGTTTTGACGCGCGAGGCCGGCTGGTGCTGCCCGACCACTTCGGCAAACAGCAGGGCCAGGGACTCGACCCATGCGCCGCCTTGTCGAGCCGCATCACGCTGGACGCCGGCGAATCGGTGGAGCGGGTGTTCCTGATCGGCTACGCCGCCAACCCCGACGCCGCTCGCCAGCTCGCCACCCTGGCCGCCGCCACACCTGCCGTGCGCCGCATCGAGCAGGTGCGCGAGCGCTGGGACGCGCTGCTCGGCGCCACCACGGTGAAAACACCCGACCCCTTGTTCGATGCGATGGTCAACCGCTGGTTGCTCTATCAGACCGTGACCTGCCGGTTGTGGGCCAAGGCCGGCTTCTATCAAGCGGGCGGCGCCACCGGCTACCGCGATCAGCTGCAAGACTCGATGGCGCTGGCCTGGGCTGCACCGCATATGCTGCGCGAGCAGATCGTGCTGGCGGCCTCGCGCCAGTTTGCCGAAGGCGACGTGCAGCACTGGTGGCACGCCCCGACCGGCGCCGGTGTGCGGACGCATTTTTCGGACGACCTGCTGTGGCTGCCGCATGCCTGCGCGCACTACCTGCACAGCACCGGCGACCACTCGCTGCTCGATGAGCGGGTGCCGTTTCTCGAAGGCGCCACCATCCCCGAAGGCGCCGAAGACGCGTATTACGTGCCGACCGTCAGCACACAAGACGCGTCGGTGTACGAACACGCCTCGCGCGCCATCGACCACAGCCTGCGGGTGGGCGCCAACGGCCTGCCCCTGATGGGCACAGGCGACTGGAACGACGGCATGAACCGCGTGGGCCACGAAGGCCAGGGCGAGTCGGTGTGGCTGGGCTGGTTCTTGTGCCAGCTGGTCGATGACTTCGCGCCGATCGCGCGCAGCCGCGGCGACGAGCCGCGCGCCAAGCGCTGGGAAGACGCCGCGCAGGGCTGGCGCCACGCGCTCAATGGCCCGGCGTGGGACGGCCAGTGGTTCAAGCGCGCCTTCTTCGACGACGGCACGCCACTCGGTTCACACGTCAACACCGAAGGGCGCATCGACCTGATCGCACAAGCCTGGAGCGTGCTCGCCAAAAGCATCCCGCCCGCTTTGCCACGCATGGCCATGGCCGCAGTCGAGCGGCACTTGGTCGACCACGACGCCGGCTTGATCAAGCTGCTCCACCCACCCCTGGCGCAAGCCAGCCCGAGCGCCGGCTACATCCAGGCCTTCCCGCCGGGGGTGCGCGAAAACGGTGGCCAGTATTCGCACGCCGGCGTGTGGGCGCTGATGGCTCTGGCCGAACTCACCACGACACACACCAACTCGGCCGAAGTTTGCGACCTGGTGTACCGCTACTTCACCTACCTCAACCCCGCGCACCGATCGAGTCACCCGACGCGCGGCCCGGCGTATGGCATCGAGCCGTATGTGATGGCCGGTGACGTCTACACCCATGCACCGTATGTGGGGCGCGGTGGCTGGAGCTGGTACACCGGCGCGGCCGCGTGGCTGCACCGCGCGGCCATCGGTTCGATCTTCGGCTTGCGCCAGGGGGCTTATGCATTGAGCTTCGAACCCTGCCTGCCCTCGCACTGGCCCGAGGCCGAGCTGACGCTCAAGCGCAACGGGCTGACCCTGCGCTTCATCCTGACCCGTGCCACCTTCAACGCCACCGCGCCGGCCGGCGCACGCCTGTTGCACCCCGGTGAGCTGGTGGCATGGCGCGAGCTGGAGGCCGACACCTGCTTCGTGATTGCGCTGCCCACAGTGCCGTGCGGCGTCGTCCTACACACGCAGGAGCTAGGCGCCGATGGTTGAGACGGGGGCGAATTCATACAGTGCACTCAACGAATCGCTGTCATCCAGGAACTCTCCATGGCCACCAACCAAGAACAAATCAAGGTGAAACAACTGTCGATTGCCGACCATGCGCCGATGGCGCTCGACGAAGCGGCCCTCGACGCCGCACGCCGCAGCCTGGACCAAGGTGCGATGACGCCGAGCTACGGCCCCTGGCGAGCCGACATCATCAAGCTGCTCAATGACTCACTGGCCACCGAGCTGGTGTGCGTGTTGCGCTACAAGCGCCACCATTTCACCGCCGTGGGCCTGTCTTCGCCCAAGATCGCAGAAGAGTTCATGGTGCACGCCGGCGAAGAAGCCGCACACGCCGACCGCCTGGCGCAACGCATCGTGCAGCTGGGTGGCAAGCCCGACTTCTCGCCCGACTCGCTGACCCAGCGCAGCCATGCCGAATACGACGACTCGACCGACCTCAAGGCCATGATCCGCGCCAACCTGATCGCCGAGCGTGTAGCGATCGAGGCCTACAGCCAGATCATCAACTTGATCGGCGACAAGGACAGCACCACCCGCCGCCTGCTCGAAGACATCTTGAGCGACGAGCAGGAGCACGCCGACGAGCTGGCCGACTGGCTGGCCTGACGGTATCCCGCAACACACCAGACCGCCCCTCGGGTGGTGGGCATCGAACCACCCGGTTTCATAAAACTCTTTCCAACCCGCTAGGAGCAACACCATGATCATTCGCACCACCCTCGTCGCCGCCGCGACCGCCATCGCCCTGCTGACCACCGCTGGCTGCGCCGTCACGCGCAAACAAGAAACCGTGGGCGCCTACATCGACGACACGGCCATCACCACCGCGGTGAAGGCACGCCTGCTCGAAAACAAGGAAGTCGCCGGCACCAGCATCAGCGTCGAGACGCTGAACGGAACCGTGATGCTGTCTGGCTTTGCCAAGAACAGCACCGAAAAGGCCACCGCCGAAACGCTGACCTGGAAGGTGAATGGCGTGAAGGCCGTGAAGAACGAGATCGCGGTTCGCCCGTGATCGTTTGACTCAACCCACTTAACACAAGGAGCCAGATATGAATTGGGATCGCATTCAAGGCAACTGGAAACAAGTGACCGGCAAGGCCAAGGAGCAATGGGGCAAGCTGACCGATGACGACATCGATGTCGTCGCCGGCCGCCGCGACCAGCTCGCGGGCAAGATCCAGGAACGCTACGGCGTGGCCAAGGACGAAGCCGAAAATCAGATCGCAGCCTGGGAACGCTCGGCCACCGATGCGTGGTTCAGCAAAGACAAAACCCGCGTCTGACCTGAAAACCCGCCCCTTGAGGCCCCGCCATTCAACAGAGAATGGCGGGGCCTTTTCACATCCAACGGCCTGACCATGGACACCCCCGACAAAGCTGCACCGGCACGCCCTGCCAACGTGTCCACCCGGCTCATCGCCACACTGGCGGTGATTGCCGCGCTCTGGTGGGGCCAGCGTTTTCTGATTCCGCTCACCGCGGGCCTGATGCTCGTGATGCTGGTGACACCGCTGTCGGTGTGGCTCGAGCACTGGCTGCGCAGCCGCGTGGCGGCGACCATGATCACGCTGACGGTGGTGATGGGCACCCTCGCCGTTGGCGCGTGGGCCTTTGGCGGCCAACTCATCCGTGTGGCAGAACGGGTGCCCGAGATGATCAGCACCGGCGCGCAACAGCTCGCCGAGCGCGACCCCGGTGCCGACTCTTTGCTCAGCCGCGCGCGCGACGCGCTGCAAGAGCTCGACCGAGCGGCCGACCGCATGATGTCGTCCAAGCCGCTTCGCCCGAGCCGGCGCGCCGCGGCAGCGGCGGCCGCCGCGGCTTCGGCTGCCACGCCGAACAACAACATCACCGCTGGCGCCACCGTGGCCTTGCGGGAAACCGCGGTCACTGGCTCGGGTGCGCTGATCGGCTTTGCCAGCAACCTGGCCATCATCTTTTTCATCGCCTTTTTCGTGCTGATCGGCGGGCGGCCGCTGACCGAGCGTTTTCTCGGCCTGTGGGGCGAGCACCCCGACGCCTACGCGCGCGCCCAGGCGGCCCTGCTGGAAAGCGCGCACCAGATTCGCCTCTATGCCGGTGTGCTGCTGCTCACCAACACCTTGATCGGCCTGGCGGTCTGGATCGCCTTCCGGATTGCCGGCCTGCCCGATGCCGCGGGCTGGGGCATCGCCGCTGCGGTCTTGCACGTCATTCCCTACCTGGGCATGGCGCTCGTCACCGGTCTGGGCGCGGCGGAAGCCTTCCTCGCCCACGAAACATTGGGAGCCGCGTTCGGCATGGCCGCCTACCTGGTCGTGATGTCGACCTTCATCGGCACGGTGGTGGCGGCCTGGCTGCAAGGCCGGGCGGCCAAGATGAACCCCGCCGCCGTGTTCATTGGCCTGGTGTTCTGGGGCGCGCTGTGGGGGGTGTGGGGCCTGTTCCTCGGGCCGGCCCTGGTGGTGCTGCTCAAGGTGGTGGCCGAGCACACCAAGGGCGGCGTGCGGCTGGCCACCTTGATGCAGGGGTGAACGGCATCCAAAAGCCGTTTTCCATGGTGGGCACCATCCGCGCTTATAGTCCTCGCTGTCACCTATCGCGAGTGTTCAGACCATGACCAAAACCTCTCGAGTGGCACCCAAGAAAGTGCCAAAGCCGGCATCCAAGCGGGCTGCGACGCCGGCCAGCAAACGCGCCAAACGCTCCGCGACCAACATCGCGATCGCGACAGAGCTGGCCCCGGCTGTGGCCATTGCGCTCCTGGACAAAACCGAACAGTCCCCTGGTGATCCTGCACCCGCGCTGGATGTGCTGGCCGTGGCCGCCCTGCCTTCGGAGATCAAGGGCAACGTGCGCATGCAGCTCATGTTCGAGAACGGAGCGGTTTTGCCGGTCGAGATGAGTGCCGATGCCGGCGCTGCGCTCTCGAAGGGGCTGCAAGACGAACTGCCCAAGGGTTAGCCGCTTGAAACTCGCCACCTGGAACGTCAACTCACTCGCCGTGCGGTTGCCGCATCTGCTGGAATGGCTGGCCGCCACACAACCCGACGCGGTGTGCCTGCAAGAGACCAAACTCACCGACGACAAGTTTCCCCACGCCGAGATCGAAGCCGCCGGGTACCACGCCGAGTGGTTCGGCCAGAAGACGTACAACGGCGTCGCGCTGCTGAGCAAAACGGTTGCGAGCGATGTGGTGAAAAACATTCCCGGCTTCGATGACGAGCAAGCGCGCGTGATCACCGGCACCGTCAACGGCGTTCGGCTGATCGGCGCCTACGTGGTCAACGGCCAGGCGCTGGGCAGCGACAAGTTTGCCTACAAAATGCGCTGGCTCGACGCGCTGCGCGCCTTCGTGGCCAGCGAGCTTGCTGTGCACACGCACCTGGCGCTGCTCGGCGACTTCAACATCGCCCCTGAAGACCGTGACGTGCACGACCCTGCCGCCTGGGTCGGGCAGGTGCTGGTATCACCCGAAGAACGTTCGCACTTCGTGCAACTGCAGGCGCTCGGTCTGCACGACGCATTTCGTCTGTTCGAGCAGCCGCCCAAGACCTACAGCTGGTGGGACTACCGCATGCTCGGCTTCCAGAAGAACAAGGGCTTGCGCATCGACCACATCATGGTGAGCGATGCACTCAAGCCCCAGGTCACCGCCTGTGTGGTCGACCGCGCCATGCGCAAGAAAGAGAAGCCCAGCGATCACGCTCCGGTGATCGCTGAACTCGCTGCGCGCTGACCAAGCCGCGCAGCGCGCTTGAGATCAAGCAACGCCCGCGGAGCCGGCTCTGCCGGGCCGCCAGGCGGCGCCCCTCGGGGGCAGGAGCGAAGCGACTGGGGGGCCCTCAATCATCCAGTCCGAGTTCCTGAATCTTGCGCGTGATGGTGTTGCGCCCGATGCCCAGCTTCTGAGCGGCTTCGATGCGACGCCCACGCGTGATCTCAAGCGCGGTGTGAATCAGCTGCGCCTCGAACTTGCGGGTGAGTGTGTCCCACACCTCGGGCACGCCGGCTTGCAGCATGACGCGTGACTCGCGCTCCAGGTCCGACAGCCAGTTGGGGCTGACCGCGAGCGCGATCTCGGTTGCCGGTTGGGGCGTCAGCGGCATCGGTGCGGCCCATGCCACCGCTGGTACGGCGGGGATGGAGGGCAGCGACTCGGCACTCTCGATCGACACCGGAACGGCCGGCGCTGCCGCAACCCGCGCAGCAGGTGCATCGCCCAGCAGTTCGGGTGGCAGATCCTTGGGCTCGATCACCTGGGCGGGAGCCATCACCGTGAGCCAATGGCAGATGTTTTCGAGCTGGCGCACGTTGCCCGGGAAGTCGAACTGCATCAGCCGCGACAAGGCTGCATCGGTGATGCGCTTGGCTTCGACGCCCAGCTCCTTGGCGCTTTTTTGCAGGAAGAAGCGCGCGAGTGACGGCACGTCTTCTCGCCGCTCGCGCAAGGCGGGCAGGCGCAGGCGGATCACGTTGAGGCGGTGGAACAAGTCTTCGCGGAAGGCGCCGAGCTTGACGCGTTCTTCGAGGTTTTGATGGGTCGCGGCAATCACCCGCACATTGCTGCGCAGCGGGTTGTGACCACCCACGCGGTAGAACTGGCCATCGCTCAGCACACGCAACAAACGCGTCTGCAAGTCGAAGGGCATGTCGCCGATTTCGTCGAGGAAGAGCGTGCCGCCGTCCGCCTGCTCGAAGCGGCCACGGCGGGTGGTCTGCGCGCCGGTGAACGCCCCGCGCTCATGGCCGAAAAGTTCGGATTCGAGCAGGTCTTTCGGGATGGCGGCGGTGTTGATCGCCACGAACGGCCCGTTGGCACGCGGGCTGTGCTTGTGCAGCGCGTGGGCCACCAGCTCCTTGCCCGAGCCCGACTCGCCAGTGATCAACACCGTGACGATGCTCTGACTCAAGCGGCCGATGGCGCGAAACACGTCTTGCATGGCCGGCGCCTGGCCGAGCATCTCGGGCATTTGCGCGATGCGCTCGTCACGCACCTCCTCGCGCATGCTCTCTTCGAGCGCACGGCGGATCAGCTCCACCGCCTTGGGCACGTCGAACGGCTTGGGCAGGTATTCGAACGCGCCGCCCTGGAACGCGCTGACGGCGCTGTCGAGGTCGGAGTAGGCCGTCATGATGATGACCGGCAGGCCGGGAGCACGCTCCTTGACCTTGGTCAGCAGCTCGATGCCCGAGCCACCCGGCATGCGGATGTCCGAGACCAGCACCTGCGGCAAGTCATCTTCGAGCGCAGCCAGCACGTCGCGTGGGTTGGTGAAGCTGCGGACTGCCAAGTCCTCGCGCGCCAGAGCCTTCTCCAACACAAATCGGATGGATTGGTCGTCGTCAACGATCCAGATGGGTTTCATGCCCTGCCTGTGGTTGGGGCCGCTGACGAGAACTTTTGATTCAGGGCAGCGGTATCACGATCTTGAAGAGTGTCTGGCCCGGCTCACTCACGCATTCAATCACGCCCTGGTGTTGCTGCACGAAAGTTTGCGCCAATGTGAGCCCCAAGCCCGACCCACCATCGCGCCCCGATACCAGCGGGTAAAAAATGCGATCACGGATCGACTCGGGGACGCCCGGGCCGTTGTCTTCAATATGCAATTCCAGTGCCAGTCGATAGCGCTGCTTGCCCAGCGTGACCTGGCGCGCGATGCGTGTGCGCAGCGTGATGCTGGCGTCGCCCTGCTGAATGCGCTCGGCCAGGGCCTGCGCCGCGTTGTGGGCGATGTTGAGCACGGCCTGGATCAGCTGCTCGCGGTCGCCGCGAAAGTCGGGAATGGAGATGTCGTAGTCGCGCCGCACCGCAAGGCCGCGCGGGAATTCGGCCAGGATCAGCGAGCGCACCCGCTCACACACCTCGTGGATGTTGACGTCGCTCACCACGTGCGGCTTGCGGTGGGGCGCCAGCAAGCGGTCGACCAGCGCCTGCAGGCGGTCGGCCTCCTGGATGATGACCTGGGTGTATTCGGTCAAAGCCCGCGACTCGACTTCCATCTCGAGCAGCTGCGCCGCGCCGCGGATGCCTCCCAGCGGGTTCTTGATCTCGTGCGCCAGATTGCGGATCAGCTCCTTGTTGGCC
>NZ_JANOCG010000454.1:0-2577 GCF_031412075.1 Rhizobacter sp. | reverse complement strand
CGGCGCAGATCGCCCTCGATGGTCATGCGACCAATTTCTTCACGGAGCTTTTCCAGGTCCGCGTCGGTCAGGTCCTTGATCTTGCGATCGAACGGTACGCCGCTGGCGGTGCAGAGTTTCTGCGCCGTGGAGCGGCCGATGCCGTAAATCGAAGTCAGGCCGATCTCGGCGTGCTTGTGCGGCGGAATGTTGATACCAGCAATACGTGCCATGTTCTTCCTCTATTCGCTTAACTCGTCAACGCGTCGTCGAAGGCTGTTCAGCCTTGGCGCTGCTTGTGACGCGGATCGGTACAGATCACGCGCACCACACCCTTGCGACGGATGACCTTGCAATTCCGGCACATCTTCTTTACCGATGCAGCAACTTTCATGCTTCTCTCCTAGCCTAAGTTTTCCTAGGCCTTTGCAGACCGCTTCAATTCAAACCCGTCAAACTCACTTGGCGCGGAACACGATGCGTGCCCGCGTCAGGTCATAAGGCGTCAACTCGACCGTCACCTTGTCACCAGGCAGGATGCGGATGTAGTGCATGCGCATCTTCCCGGAGATATGGCCGAGCACGATGTGCCCGTTCTCCAACTTCACTCGAAACGTGGCGTTGGGCAGATTCTCAAGAATCTCGCCCTGCATCTGAATGACGTCGTCTTTCGCCATGCCTGCCGTTTCGTTGTCTTCTATTCGTTCTTGTCTGGCCTCAACTGGCCTTGAAACTTGCCTTCTTCAGCAGCGACTCGTACTGCTGGCTCATCACATATGACTGCACTTGAGCCCAGAAATCCATGGTCACCACAACGATGATCAGGAGCGAAGTGCCACCGAAGTAAAACGGCACGTTGTACTTCAGCACCAAAAATTCAGGCAACAAGCACACCGCTGTGATGTACACGGCACCAGCAAGCGTCAGACGCCCGAGGATGCGATCGATGTGCTTGGCGGTCTGGTCACCCGGGCGAATGCCTGGGATGAACGCGCCGCTCTTCTTCAGGTTGTCTGCGGTCTCACGGCTGTTGAACACCAGGGCCGTGTAGAAGAAGCAGAAAAACACGATGGCTGCGGCAAACAACATCACGTAGATCGGCTGCCCAGGCGACAGCATGGCCGCCAGATCCTTCAGCCAACGCAGACTGTCGCCCGTGGCGAACCAACCCACGACGGTCGCCGGCAGCAGGATGATCGATGACGCAAAGATCGGTGGAATCACGCCCGACATGTTGAGCTTCAAAGGCAGGTGCGACGACTGGCCGCCATAAACCTTGTTGCCCACTTGCCGCTTGGCGTAATTGACAAGGATCTTCCGCTGGCCGCGCTCAACGAACACCACCACAAAGGTCACGCCACCGATCAGCACCACGATGAAGAGGGCCACCAGAACGCTCATGGCACCCGTGCGCACCAGCTCCAGCAGGCCACCAATTGCACTCGGCAGACCCGCCGCGATACCGGCGAAGATCAGGATCGAGATGCCGTTGCCCAAACCACGCTCGGTGATTTGCTCACCCAACCACATCAGGAACATGGTGCCCGCCACCAGGCTCACCACTGCCGTCATGCGGAAGCCAAAGCCCGGAGAGATCACGAGGCCAGGCGAACCTTCGAGAGCGAGCGCGATACCCAGCGCCTGGAACAGAGCCAAGCCCAAGGTGCCGTAACGTGTGTACTGCGTGATCTTGCGACGACCGGACTCGCCTTCTTTCTTGAGCGCCTCCAGCGAGGGCACGACGTAGGTCATCAACTGCATGATGATCGACGCAGAGATGTACGGCATGATGCCCAGCGCGAACACCGTGAAGCGCGAAAGCGCGCCACCGGAGAACACGTTCAACAGGCTGAGAATGCCGCCTTCCTGGCCTTTGAACATCTCTTGCAGCTGCGCCGGGTCGATGCCGGGCACAGGGATGTGCGCACCGACGCGATACACCACGAGGGCGAGCAACAAGAAGACAAGCCGGCGACGGAGGTCACCGAACTTGCCACTCTTGGCCAGCTGATTCGCGTTGGTTGCCACTGAAGCGTGTTCCGTTGTCTAGAAGTTAAGCCGCGACCGAGCCGCCAGCGGCTTCGATGGCTGCCTTGGCACCTGCGGTGGCGCCCACACCCTTGAGCACGACCTTCTTGGTCAGCTCGCCAGTCTTGATGACCTTCACCACCTTGGCGAGCTGACCCACCAGGCCGGCTTGCTTCAGTGTCAGCATGTCGACCTCGTCGGCACCCAGAACTTCCAGGTCACCCAAGGTGATTTCTGCGTTGTACTTCAACGTGGTCGACTTGAAACCACGCTTGGGCAGTCGACGTTGCAGCGGCATCTGGCCGCCTTCGAAACCAACCTTGTGGTAACCACCCGAACGCGACTTCTGGCCCTTGTGGCCACGGCCTGCGGTCTTGCCCAGGCCGGAGCCGATGCCACGGCCCACGCGACGGCGATCGCGCTTGGAGCCGTCGGCCGGTTTGATGCTGTTGAGTTCCATGTTCGTTCCTTAGCGCTCAGAGCACTTTGACCAGGTACTGGACCTTGGTGATCATGCCGCGCACGGCGGGCGTGTCTTCGAGCGTCGATTCGCTGTTGAGCTTGCGCAGG
>NZ_JANOCG010000453.1:0-4100 GCF_031412075.1 Rhizobacter sp. | reverse complement strand
CCTGGCTGCCCAAGCTGCCCTCAGGGCGCAGCTTGCAGGCCGAACAGATCGGCCAGCGCCCGCCGGTACAAGGGCTGGCCCACGGCGTTGGTGTTGTGGTGCGAGCCCCCTTCGACCAGCAAGAAGCGCTTGGGCTCGCGTGCACGCTCGAACAGGCCTTGCCCCAGCGCGGGGCTGATCAGCGTGTCTTGGCTGCCGTGCACCACCAGCACCGGCGAGCCCACGTCGGCAATGCGTGAGGCGGCGTCGAAACGCTGCGTGATGAAGGGAGACACCGGCAGCCAGCCCCAACGGAAGGTGCTCACCACGTCGGGGATGGAGGTGAAGCTGCCTTCGACGATCAGCCCCGTCTCGTCGGCGACCTCGGTGGCGAGTTGCACCGCGATGGCGCCACCCAGCGAGTGGCCGAAGATGAAACGTTGCGATTGCGGGTGCTGCGTGGCCAGCCAGCTCCAGGCGGCACGCGCGTCTTCGGCGGCCATTTCTTCCGACGGCAGGCCCGGGCTGCTGCGGCCGAAGCCGCGGTAGTCGACACCCAGCACGGCGAACCCCAGTTCGTGCATGCGGCGCATGCGCGGTGAGCTGCCGCGCACGTCGAAGCGGGCGCCGTGCAGGTACAGCAGCACGGGGGCCTTGGGGTCGGTCTGCGGGACCCACAGCGCGTGCAGCTTCACCTGCTGGCCCGCGGCATCGGCCGCGCGCGAGGTGAAGTGGATCCACACGTCTTGCATGCCCTCGGCCGCGGCCAACCCGCCGTACCAGGTGCGGTCGCTGGGCTGGAAGATCCAGCCGCGCTGGCGCTCGTCGAGCGTGGCGCAACCCACCTGCAGGCCCAGGCCCAGCACGATGATTCCGACCAGGGCGAAAAGGCGGTGGCGCGACAGGCGCTTGGGTTGCGAACTCATGACCTGCATGGTTGCACGCCGGCAATAAGCTTGGCCGGCGTTTGGGTATCGGCAGCAAGGGTGTTCAACTACGCGGTTCAACCACTGCCGAGAGGTGCCCATGTTGCTGCTGAAATGGATCGTGATCGTATTGATCGTGCTGGTGCTGGCGGCGATAGCGGCCGGCCAGGCAGGCCTGCTCACAGGCAAGGAGCCGCCCGACCTGGGCGTGCGCGAAGGCAAGCTCAAGCCGCTGTCAAAAACCGACAACTGCGTGAGCAGCCAGGCCGGGCTCTACCCCGATCACCCGCAGCGCCGCTACGCCGAGATCGCCCCGCTCGCCCTGCGCGGCGACGGCCCTGTGACGCTGGCCAAGCTCAAGGCGGTGGTCGAGGCCATGCCCGGTGCCAAGGTCGTGAAGAGCCAGCCCGATTACCTCTATGCGCAGTTCACCACCAAGCTGATGAAGTATGTCGACGACGTGGAGTTCTGGTACGACCCAGCGGCCCAGGTGATCCAGGTGCGCTCGGCCTCGCGTTTGGGCAAGAGCGACCAGGGCGCCAACCGCAAGCGCGTCGACGCGGTGCGCGCGGGGCTGGCTGCGGCGTCTTGAAGCAGCGCCACGGGACGCACGCACCGACTCCATGGCCGCCTCGGCCGAAAAGCTTCACCAGGAGAACCCCCATGAACCAGACCGCCCCACTGAGCGAACAAGACCTCGTCATCTCGCGCCTGGTGCGCGCACCGCGCGCCGCCGTGTGGCGTGCGTGGACCGAGCCCGCGCTGCTCAAGGAATGGTGGTGCCCCAAGCCCTGGACGACCGAGGTACGCGCCTTCGACCTGCGCGCCGGCGGCGCGTTCTACACCTTCATGCGCGGCCCTGACGGTGGCACCAGCGACAACCCGGGCAGCTTCCTGGAGGTGGTGCCAGGGCAGCGCATCGTCTTCACCTCGCTGCTCACCGAAGACTGGCGCCCGGCAACCCCCTGGCTTGCTTTCACCGCCATCATCACCTTGGCCGACGAAGGCGAGGGCACCCGCTACACCGCCACCGTGATGCACCCCGACAAGGCCACGCGCGACAGCCACGAGCAGATGGGTTTCTTCGACGGTTGGGGCACCGGCATCACCCAGCTCGAGACGTTCGCGCAGCAATTGCGCTGAGCCGGCGCGGCCGCGGTATTCACATGCCTGACGTCCGCACCCTGCCGCTGCTCTACACCTACCGCCGCTGCCCCTACGCCATGCGCGCGCGCCTGGCTCTGCTCCAAGCGAAGCGGGGTTTCCGGGCCTTCGAGATCGTCTTGCGCGACAAGCCCGCTGCGCTGTGGGCTTTGTCGCCCAAAGGCACGGTGCCAGTGCTGCACCTGCCCGACGGGCGGGTGCTCGATGAGAGCTGGGACATCATGCGTTGGGCCCTCGAGCCAGACGATCCGGAGGGCTGGTGGAGCAGGGCGCAATCCGCTGAGAACCTCGACCTGCTGCGGCGCAACGACGGGGACTTCAAGCGCCACCTGGATCGCTACAAGTACCCAGAGCGCTATCCGGGGGAAGTGACATTTAGGGAGGTCGAACGCTCCCACGCCATGGCGGCATTGCTGGTTCCGCTGCAGGCGCGGCTGCACGGCCAGCCATATCTCGGCGGCGCCACCCCTTGCGCCACCGACCTGGCGATCTTTCCCTTCGTGCGCCAGTTCGCCGCCGTGGAGCCGCGCTGGTTTGCTGACCGTGAGTTGCCTGCGCTACAAGCCTGGCTGGCTGCCTGGCTTGGCAGCGGTTTGTTCGCGGCATGCATGACCAAGCTGACGCCGCAGTCCTGCGAGGTTTTTCCCGCGCTGGTGGGCTGAGCTGAGAGTGCCCCGGAACATCAGGCGCCAGTCCGGCCTTTGCCGGTTCTTTCCACGGGGCGCTTTGACAGACGAGGTGCATGCACAGGCACGACCTCGCCGAGCCACTGCGCGGCCCCTGGCCATGCGGGTGCGCATGTCCTCCGCTCGGGCGAATCGTGCGCTATTTGTTGAAACAACAAACCTGTGCCACCGAAGTACTTGGACTTGGTGTCAGACTCGCCGATGGCCAGCAGTTCGGGCGCTGTGCCGAGCCCCAAGAATCAGGATATTTCAATGAGCAAACTCATCCGTTTGGTTTATTCCAGTCGCTCTACTTTTGAGCCCGGTGCGGCCCACCAGGGGCTCGACCCCAGCGTGGCACGAATCCTCGCCAAATCGCGCAAGAACAACGCCGCGCGCGGCATCGTCGGCGGGCTGCTGTTTGGTGAGGGATGTTTCCTCCAATGCCTCGAAGGCGACGATCAGGCCGTGGACTCGCTGTACGAAAAGATTGCTGCCGATCCTCGCCATCGTGATGTGACCGTGCTGTCGAGGAAGAACATCGATCGCACCTCGTTCGATGCCTGGTCGATGAAGTACGCGCCGGGAGAGGCTGCGCTGCGGCGCTTGATGCAGTCCTTGGGCATGAGTCGTTTCGATCCCTATGGCATGTCGCCGCAACACATCGAGGCGGTGGTCGCTTACATGGAACGCGAGGCCGAGCTCGCGCCCCCGGTCCAGAACAACCCGGCCGACGCACCGGATCGCCCGGCGCGCAAGGCGCCGGTCGGCGCCATCGATTCGGGCAAGACGGCGCGTGCGGTGCCACCCAAGGGCTCGCCGGTTGCCGCGAAAGGCGGCAACGGCAAAACGATCAAAGTGATCGGCACGCTCATTGCGGTTGCCGCGTTGCTTGCCGGGGGCTACCTGTCGATGCGGGGGTGACTGCGCAGGGCCACCGGTGCATCAACCGCGCCGCGCTGCCTCGATCGCCGCGATGTCGATCTTCTTCATTTCCATCATCGCCTCGAACGCGCGCTTGGCCACGGCGCGGTCAGGGTCGGCGATCGCCGCGGTGAGGGCGCGTGGCGTGATCTGCCACGACAAACCCCATTTGTCCTTGCACCAGCCGCAGGCGCTTTCTTGCCCGCCGTGGCCGACGATCGCGTTCCACAAACGGTCGGTTTCGGCCTGGTCATCGGTCGCCACCTGAAACGAAAAGGCCTCGGTGTGCTTGAACATCGGGCCACCGTTGAGGCCCATGCAAGGGATGCCGATGACGCTGAAATCAACCGTCAAGACATCGCCCTGCTTGCCCATGGGGTAGTCGCCCGGCGCACGATAGACGGCTCCCACCGCGCTGTTGGGGAAGGTCTCGGCGTAGAAG
>NZ_JANOCG010000452.1:0-8855 GCF_031412075.1 Rhizobacter sp. | reverse complement strand
GCCCCAGCGGCTCACCGACCACGGCGGCCAACAAGGCCGACAAGGCCATGCGCAACAAGGTCACCCGGTTGGCGGGGCCAAAGCGCGGGTGAGGGTGCCCCAATGGCAGACCGCGCCCAATGAGCACGGCACCGATCAGGTACACAACCGCGGCCTTGACGACGTAGCCGGCACCGAAACCGGCCAGCGAGGCGATGGCCACAGCGGCCAGCCCCATCAGCACGCCCATGACCACCAGGTCGCGCAGCGCATCGCCGCCCAGCCCCGAGGGGCTTGCCGGACGCCCCTTAAGATCACTCGCCATGACACGCTGCCTTGTGCATCGGGTCACTTTAACCGGGTCAACTCCGTGCCCTCATCCCCTTCGACGCTTGTGGTCAACGCGCGTGCGTGCTGGCTGGCCGAACCCGGCCGCGCCGAGCTGCGTGATGAAGTGCTGCCGCCGCCCGCTGCCGGCGAAGTGCGCGTGCGCACGCTGCACAGCGGTGTGAGCCGGGGCACCGAAGGCCTGGTGTTCCGCGGCGAGGTGCCGGCCAGCGAACACCAGCGCATGCGCGCGCCGTTCCAGAGCGGCGACTTTCCGGCACCGGTGAAGTACGGCTACGTGAGCGTCGGCATCGTCGAACAAGGCCCGCCGGAGTTGCTGGGGCGCACGGTGTTCTGCCTGTACCCGCACCAGACGCACTACAACCTGCCGGCCGAGGCGGTGCACCCGCTGCCACCCGGCGTGCCGGCCGCACGCGCGGTGCTCACCGCCAACCTGGAGACTGCGGTCAACGCGTTGTGGGACGCGTCACCGCGCCTGGGCGACCGCATCACCGTGGTGGGCGCCGGCACGCTCGGCCTGCTGGTGGCCTGGCTCGCCGCGCGGCTGCCCGGCTGCCAGGTCGAGGTGGTCGACGTGCGGCCCTCGCGTGCCGACATCGCCACCCGACTGGGCGCACGCTTCGTGGCACCCGACGAGGCCACGCCCGACGCCGACCTGGTGATCCACACCAGCGGCCAAACCGCTGGTCTGGCCACGGCGCTGCAACTGGCCGGCTTCGAAGCGACGGTGCTCGAGCTCAGTTGGTACGGTGACCGCGCGGTGAGCGTGCCGCTGGGCGAGGCTTTTCACTCGCGACGCCTCACGCTCAAGAGCTCGCAGGTCGGGCAGGTCGCCACCGCGCAGCGCGCCCGGTGGGACTACAAGCGGCGTCTGGCGCTCGCTTTGTCACTGCTCACCGAGCCGGTGCTCGATGGGTTGATCACCGACATCGCGCCTTTCGAACAATTGCCCGAAGTGCTGGCGCGTTTGGCGGGTGGTTCGCCCGACACGCTGTGCCAGCGCATCGACTACTGACCCCTTTTCTTAGGAGACCCGATGTACGCCGTCAACGTGCGAGACCACTTCATGATCGCCCACAGCTTCCGCGGCGCGGTGTTTGGCCCGGCGCAGCGCATGCACGGCGCGACCTACGTGGTCGACCTGGAGCTGCGACGCGCTGCGCTCGACGCCGACGGTGTGGTGGTCGACATCGGCCTGGCGACCGAGGTGCTGAAAACCGTGCTGGCCGAGATGAACTTTCGCAACCTCGACGACGAGCCGGCCTTCAGCGGCCAGAACACCACGACCGAATTCCTCGCGCGGGTGATCTTCGACCGCATCGCCGTGCGCATCGCGGCAGGCGAGCTGGGGCTGCAGGCCTCGGGCCTGTCTCAGATGAAGGTGACGCTCAATGAGTCGCATGTGGCGTGGGCGTCGTACGAGGGCGCGCTGCCGGACGGCGCCTGAATGCCAGAAGTCTGCCACTTCGTGATCCCCGGCGACTGGCACACGCCGACCGGCGGTTACCGCTACGACCGCCGCATCGCTTTGGCGTTGCGCGAGAGCGGGTGGGAGATCGACCTGCGCACGCTCGGCACCAGCTTCCCCTGGCCTGACGCAGACACACTCGCGCACGCCCAAGCGCAGATCGACGCGCTGCCCGATGGCGCCCTGGTGGTGGCCGATGGCCTGGCCTTTGGCGCGATGCCCGAGCTGGCGCAACGTCATGCGACACGCCTGCGCTGGGTGGCCTTGGTGCACCACCCGCTGCACCTCGAAACCGGACTGGCCGACACGGCTTGCCACACGCTGCGCGCGAGCGAATGCGAAGCGTTGCGGGCGGCGCGCCGCGTGATCGTGACCAGCGAAGCCACCGCACGCGACCTGGCTCCGATGGGCGTGCCCGCCGAGCGCATTCGCGTCGTCGAGCCGGGCACGGATCGGGCACCGGCGCACCGCGCTTCGACGAATGGCACCGTGCGCCTGCTCTGCGTCGCCACACTGACCTCGCGCAAAGGGCACGCCGTGCTGCTGGAAGCACTGGCCGGCCTGCAAACGCTCGACTGGGCGCTGCACTGCGTGGGCAGCACACAGCGCGACCCGGTGACCAGCGATCAGCTGCGCCGCGTCACCAGCGAACTCGGGCTCGGCGACCGTGTGCACTGGCACGGCGAACTGGACGAAGCTTCGTTGAGCGCCCACTACGCGGCGGCCGATCTGTTCGTGCTGCCGTCCTTCCACGAGGGCTACGGCATGGTCGTCACCGAAGCGCTGGCGCACGGTCTGCCGGTGTTGTGCACGAGCGGCGGTGCGCTCGCGCAGACACTCCCGCGCACGGCTGGCCTGCATGTGCCACCGGGCGATGTGTCGGCCTTGCGTGAAGCCCTTGCCGTGTTGATCGGTCAGCCTGAAGAACGCGCACGATTCGCCGCCGGCGCACGCGTGGCCGCTGAACAGCTGCCGACCTGGCCACAAGCCGCCACGCGCTTTGCCGAGGTGCTGGAGGAACTGGCATGAGTGGCTTCAGCGCCGACTGGCTGCGCCAGCGCGAGCCCTTCGACACGGCAGCACGCGCCGTGGCCGCCGAGCGGCTGCAACTCGCCCGCTGGCTGGCCGCATTGAAGCCCGAGCAGGCACCCTGGCGTGTGATCGATCTGGGTTGCGGCACCGGCGCCAACTTTCGCGCCCTGTCACCCATGCTCGCCGGCTCGCAGCGGTGGCGCGTGGTCGACCACGACACCGCCCTGCTCGACGCCTGGTCAGAGACGCCCGGCGAGGCCGCCGTCGAGCGTGTGGCGCTCGATCTGGCGCGCAAACTGGAGACGCTGCCTTTCGCAGGCAGCACGCTCGTCACCGCCTCGGCCCTGCTCGATCTGGTCAGCGCCGAGTGGCTGCAGCGCCTGGTGGCTTTGTGCCGCGACGCGGGTGCGTCGGTGCTGTTCGCGCTCAGCGTCGATGGCCGCGCGCTGTGGGACCCGCTCGACCCCGATGACGCGCTGGCCAGCGCGCTGTTCGACGCCCACCAGCGCCGCGACAAGGGCTTCGGCCCGGCACTGGGGCCGATGGCCGCCGCCACCGCCATCGAGGGCTTTCGTGCGGCGGGCTATGGGGTGCAGTCGGCCCCGAGCGACTGGTGGATCGACGCACGGCATGACCCCGCCGCGCTCGGCCTGCAGCAGGCCTTGATCGACGGCATCACCGAGGCGGCGATCGAGCAGGACCCGCTGGCCACGAGCGCGATGCGTTCTTGGCAAACCCGGCGCCACGCCCTCGCAGCGCGCAGCACGCTGCGCATCGGCCACCTGGACGTGATCGCCACGCCCGACGCGATCAAGACCTGAGCGGCGGCTGCGCAGCGCGCAGGTCCAGATCCCACAGCGTGTCGTCACCCAGCGCCATGCGCTGCGCCGGCGGCCGCGGGCAATCGGCCATGGTCGCCCACGGCGGCAACTGCAGGCCGCGCCGTCCGGCACCGATCAACACCGGCGCCACCACCAGGTGCAGGCGGTCCAGGCTGCCCGCCGCCATGAAGCGCGACACGGTCACGCCACCGCCTTCGACAAACAGCCGGTGAAGACCACGCGTCGCCAGAGCGGCCACCGCACGCTCGGGGCGGCAGGTGCCGCCCGCATCGAGCAAGCCCGCCACGCCCACGACCTCGGAAGCCACCGCCCGGGCGGCGTGGGCATGGCGCGCATCGCACAGCCACAGTGTGGGCGCCTGGGCGTCGGTGAACACCCCCGCGCGGCCGTCGAGCCGGGCCGCGGGGTCGAGCACCACACGTGTCGGGCTGGGCCCCGGCACACGCCGGGTGGTGAGTTGCGGGTTGTCGGCCGCGACGGTGCCCGCGCCGACCAGCACCGCGTCGCACAAGGCGCGCAGGCGATGCAGGTGCAGCAGGCTCTGAGGCCCGGTCACAAAGTACGAGTCGCCGCTGTGCGTGGCCACGCAGCCGTCGAGGCTCTGGCCCAGCTGGGCCACGCACCAGGCGCTGCCGAGCAGCGGCTGGTACAGCGAGAGCAATGCGGCGCTGGCTGGGCTGAGGCCTTGTATGTTCAGCTCGGAGACAGATGCGGCCGCCGCCCGCACACGCAGCACGTCATCCCACAGCGCCGGCCAGTCGGGTGGCAGCGGGGCCTCGGCGTTCACGGCACGAATCGGGTCTGGCATGAGGGCAGAAAATGGAAAGAGCCTACAAGGCCGTGAGGAATTGGCGCTAGGTCGCGGCCAGGGTGGCCGGTATCCTAGGGCAGATGAGCGCCTTGACCAGCCCTTTGCGGCCACCGACTGAAGAAGCCCCCCCGGCGGCCGAACTGGCAGCCGTGCGCGTGGACCGAGCCTGCTCCGAACTGCGCCACGGCCGCCCGATTGCGCTGCACGACGTGGATGGCGCCGGGTGCTGCATCGCTGCGGCCGTCGAGACGCTCGGCCCGGCCCGGCTGCAAGAGATCGTTCGCCTTTCGGGTGGTCGCATGCGCCTGCTGCTGACGGCCGAGCGGCTGCAGGCCATGGGCTGGGCCAACGCCTCCACGCCACGCGCTCTGGCCCTCGCTGCACCGATCACGGTGGAACAGGTGCAGCTGCTTTGCGCGGTCACGCCGGGGTGTGTCGATGAATCCTTGCTGGGCGACGCCGAGCCGGCCGGCGCGGCGATGCTGGCCGCCTTGACGCTGTGCAAGCGTGCCCGCCTGACGCCCGCCTTGCTGGTGGCCGAGCTGCCCGCCTCCAGGAGCGCCGCGCTGGATGCGTTGCTGGTGCACCGCCTGTCGACCGACGAGGTCATGCTGGTGGCGTCGCGGCGCGCGTGGGCGCTGCAGCGGGTGAGCGATGCGCGGGTGCCGATTGCGGCGCACGACGACTGCAAGCTGGTGCTGTTCAGAGAAATCGACGGTGATGCCGAGCACGTGGCCATCATCGTCGGCCAGCCGCCGCTGCACGAGCCGGTGCCGGTGCGCCTGCACTCCTCATGTTTGACGGGTGACCTGCTGGGCAGCCTGCGCTGCGACTGTGGTGACCAGCTGCGCCACGCCATCGACCACCTGGCCGTGGCCGGTGGCGTGCTGCTCTACCTGGCGCAGGAAGGGCGTGGCACGGGCCTGGCCAACAAGCTGCGCGCCTACCGCCTGCAAGACGGCGGGCTCGACACGCTGCAGGCCGACCGCTACCTCGGTTTTCGCGAAGACGAGCGCGACTTCCAGGCCGCCGCGGCGATGCTGCAGGCGCTGGGCATCGCACGCATCCGTCTGCTGACCAACAACCCGCACAAGATCGATGCGCTGCGCGACGCGGGCATCGAGGTGGTGGACCGTGTGCCGCTGCTGGCCGAGGTCAACAGCCACAACGCGCGTTATGTGCAGACCAAGCACGAGCACGCGGGGCACTTGCGCGCCGACCAGTCGCACGCCTGAAGTGAATCAGCGTCGGGTCTCAGCCCGACGCGGGTACCGGCAAAGCCTCCACCTCGGCCAGCAGCTTCACCAGCTGCGTGGCCAGGTGATCGAGCAGGGCGCGGCCCTTGTCGGCGCTCGCTGCGGCGGCATTGCCACAGGCGCCTTGCGGGTTGAGGTCTTGTGTCATCCAGCCAATGCCCACAGGTTTTTCGACCCCGAGCAGGCCGCCCTTGGCCGCCAGGGTGCTGCCGAACGAAGGGAAGTCGGCCAGCGCGTCTTGCCGCACCAGCTCGGGCCGCAGGTGCAGCAACAGCGAGGTTTCGACGGCGCCGCCGTGCAAGCCATGCGCCAGCTCATCCACCTCGAACAGGCCCGGCGGCACGCCGAACGAAAAGCTGTGCGCCCGCACCACCAGCAGGCCGTGCGCCACACGCAAGCGCAGCGCGGCCAGGTCGACATGCGCCCGCTGGCCGCCGTGGCTGTTGAAGATCACCAGCTTGCGCACCCCGGCGCGCGCCACGCCGCGGCCAACCGAAAGCCACAGGCCGAGCAGGTCGTTGAGGTCGGCACTGAGGGTGCCGGGGAAGGCGGTGTGCTCGAGGCTGTCGCCCACATTGAGCGCCGGCAGCACCAGCACCGAGGCCGACGCCGGCAGGCGTTGCAGCATCTCGTTCACCACACCCTCGTTGATGACGGCATCGGTCGACAGCGGCAGGTGGGGGCCGTGCTGCTCGATGGCCGCCACCGGCAGCAGCGCGATGGTGCGCGCCGGGTCGACGCGTGCAAAGTCGGTGGTGGTGAGGTCTTGCCAGCGGCCCGAAGGAAGCGAAGTCGCCATGGTCGAAACCCCTCAACGTGCCGAACCGGCGACCAGATCGAAACGGAACAGGCGGCACTCGATCGGGCCGTTCCACATCGGCACGCGGCGCGACTCTTTCAGGCGCATCGAGCTCGGCAGCTTCATGTCGGGGCTCAGCACCCAGGCCGTCCAACCCGCAGGGTGCTGGGTGTAGGCGCGTTTCCAGTGGGCGGAGAGACGGGGGAAAAAGTCGTCGGGTGTGTCTCGGTCTTGCGCCGAGGGTCGTGCGGCTTTGCCCGCCACGTCGATGCGCTCGCCATAGGGTGGGTTGATCATCAGCGTGCCGTGCAGGCCTTCGGGCAGCGCGGGTGCGGGGCGCTCCAGCGCGTCGCCGCCGTTGAACTGGATGTACGGCTCCACGCCCGCGCGCTGCGCATTGCGGCGCGCAAAGTCGACCATGCGAAAGGCCACGTCGCTCGCAAAGATCGGCACCGCACTCGCGTGGATGCGTGATTGCGCATGGCTCTTGAGCCGCTGCCATTGCGCGCGCATCTCGGCGTCGGCAAACGGCAGCAGGCGCTCGAAGGCGAAGCGGCGCTTCAGGCCCGGTGCGATGCCGCAGGCGATTTGTGCCGCCTCGATGGCGATGGTGCCGGAGCCGCAGCACGGGTCGTGCAAGGCGCCGCCTTCTGCCGGCGTGCCGCGCCAGCCGGCGGCGGCCAGCATCGCGGCGGCGAGCGTTTCTTTCAGCGGCGCGTCACCCTTGTCTTCACGCCAGCCGCGCTTGAAGAGCGACTCGCCCGAGGTGTCGACATACAGCGAGGCGTGCGTCTCGCCCAGGTGCAGCACGATCTGCAAATCGGGCTGCTGGGTGTCGACACTCGGGCGCTCACCGGTGGCCTCGCGCAGCAGGTCGCAGACCGCGTCTTTCACGCGCAGTGCAGCGAAGTTCAGGCTGCGCAAGGGGCTGCGGTGGGCCGTGGTGTCGACGCGCAGCGTGTGCTCGGGCGTGATCCATTGTTGCCAGTCGACACTGCGCGCGAGGGCGTAGATGTCGTCTTCGCTCTGGTACGGGCCGGACGCCACTTCGGCCAACACACGCTGCGCAAGACGGCTCTCGAGGTTGAGTGCCATCACGTCAACCGGATCGCCATCGACGCCCACACCGCCGCGGCCGGTGTGCACCTGCGCCGCGGGCAGCACGCGCTGCACCTCTTCGGCCAGCCAGGCTTCGACACCGGCGGCGCAGGGCAGGAACAGTGGCAGCGCCATTACATCGTCCGCCGCAGGTTGGCCGGTGCGATGCGCAAGGCTTCGCGGTATTTGGCCACTGTGCGCCGCGCCACCTGGATGCCCTGCTCTTCGAGCATCTTCGAAAGCTGGCTGTCCGACAGCGGCTTGACCGCATCCTCGGCCGCCACCAGCTGCTTGATGAGCGCACGCACCGCGGTGCTCGAGGCGTTGCCGCCAGCATCGGTGTTGAGCGAGGAGCCGAAGAAGTACTTCAGCTCGAAGGTGCCGAACATCGTCGCCATGTACTTGGCGGTGGTCACGCGCGAGATGGTCGACTCGTGCAGACCCAGCTCGTCGGCGATCTCGCGCAGCACCAGCGGCTTCATCGCGATCTCGCCGTGGGTGAAGAAACTCTTCTGCCGCTCGACAATGGCTTGGGACACGCGCTGGATGGTGTCGAAGCGCTGCTGGATGTTTTTCATGAACCAGCGCGCTTCTTGCAGCCGCGAGCTCAAGCCCGCGTTGGCGCCACCCGAACCCCGGCTGCCACGAATAGCCTGCGCATAGAGGTCGTTGATGCGCAGCTTGGGCATCACGTCGGGGTTGAGCACCACCTTCCAGTTGCGGCCCGACTTCTGCACGATGACGTCGGGCACGATGATGTTGGCCTCGGCGCGCGCAAATTGGCGGCCCGGCTTGGGCTCGGTGGCCACGATCAGCGTTTGCGCCTGCTTGATCAGATCTTCATCGGCACCGGTGGCGGCCATCAGCTTCTTCATGTCGCGGCGGGCCAGCAGCTCCAGGTGCTGCTTGCAGATCATGATGGCAATCATCTGCGCTTCGCTGCGTGGCAAGGCGCGCAGTTGCAGCGTCAGGCATTCGCCCAGGTCGCTGGCGCCCACGCCCAGCGGCTCCATGTTTTGCAGCCACTTCAGCGCGCACTGCAGGCGCTCCAGGATCTCTTCGCGCTGCGCGTCGGTGTCGGCCAGTTGTGCAGCGATCTCTTCGAGCGGGTCGGCGAGGTAACCGTCGTCGTTGAGCGACTCGATCAGCACGGTGACGGCGGCTGCGTCTTCGGCGGAAAGGCGCATGCCCAGCAGCTGGTTGCGCAGGTGCTCTTGCAGGC
>NZ_JANOCG010000451.1:0-13514 GCF_031412075.1 Rhizobacter sp. | reverse complement strand
ACCCATCACCCTCTTCAGCGGCCAATGGGCCGACCTGCCGCTGGCCGAGCTCGCGCCGCTGGCCAAGCGCATGGGCTACGACGGCCTCGAGCTCGCCTGCGGTGGCGACCACTTCAATGTGCAGCAGGCCCTGTCCGATTCGACCTATGTGAAGCGCAAGCGCGAGCAACTGGCCGATACCGGCCTGCAATGTTTTGCCATCGCCAACCACCTGGTGGGCCAGGCGGTGTGCGACCTGATCGACGAACGCCACCAAGCCATCCTGCCCGACCATGTGTGGGGCGACGGCGACCCCGAGGGTGTGCGCCAGCGCGCGGCCCGCGAGATGCAAGACACCGCGCGCGCGGCCGAAGCCTTCGGCGTGAAGACCGTCACCGGCTTCACCGGCTCGTCGATCTGGCATGCGGTGTACGCCTTCCCGCCCACCTCGCAGGCGTACTGGGACAAGGGCTACGACGACTTTGGCCTGCGCTGGGCACCCATCCTGCGCGCCTTTGAAGAACACGACGTGAACTTCGCGCTCGAGGTGCATCCGACCGAGATCGCGTTCGACATCGCGAGCAGCCAGCGTGCACTCATCGCGGTGCACAACCACCCATGCTTCGGCTTCAACTTTGATCCCAGCCACCTCGCCTACCAGGGCGTGGACTACGTGCAGTTCCTGCGCCGCTTCCCCGAGCGCATCTACAACGCCCACATGAAAGACGTGTGGTGGGGCAAGGGCGACGGCAGCGTGGGCGTGTTCGGTGGCCACACCAGCTTTGGCGACGCGCGGCGCTTCTGGGATTTCCGCAGCGTGGGCCGCGGCATGATCGATTTCGAATCCATCATCGTCGCGCTGAACGACATCGGCTACGCCGGCCCGTTGAGCGTGGAGTGGGAAGACAGCCGCATGGACCGCATCCACGGCGCAACAGAGAGCGCCGCGTTTTGCCGGCGGCTCGATTTCAAACCGGCAGCCGGCGCCTTCGACGCCGCCTTTGCCAAGAAGGCTTCGACATGAGCGACGCTTGCACACGACCCTTGCGCTACGCCATGGTCGGCGGCGGGCGCGGCGCGTTCATCGGCTCGGTACACCGCCAGGCGATGGCGCTCGACGGGCAGATGCGCTTCGTCTCCGCCGCCTTGTCGTCGCAGCCCGAGAAGGCACTCGCCTCGGGGCGCGACCTCGGCCTGCCCGACGCGCGCAACCACGCCAGCTGGCAGGCGCTGCTCGCCGACGAACTGAAGCGCCCGGCCGACGAGCGCATTCACTTCGTCTCGATCGTCACGCCCAACGACCTGCACTACCCCGTCGCCAAGGCCTTCACCGAAGCCGGAATCCACGTGGTGTGCGACAAGCCACTGGTGCACACCAGCGCGCAAGCCGATGACTTGTTGCAGGCCGCGGCGCGTGCCGGCACGGTGTTCGGCGTGACGCACAACTACACCGGCTACCCGATGGTGCGCGAGGCGCGTGCGCTGGTGCAGGCCGGCGTCATCGGCAACATCCACAAGGTGGTGGTCGAGTACCACCAAGGCTGGCTCGCACCGCAGCTCACCACCGGCGACACCGGCGACGCCTGGCGCACCGACCCCGCACGCAGCGGGCCGGGCGGCGCGCTGTCCGACGTGGGCACCCATGCCGAAAACCTGCTCAGCACCGTCACCGGCCTCAAGATCGACAGCCTGTGCGCCGACCTCACCGCCTTCATCCCCGGCCGCCGGCTCGATGACGACGCGAGCGTGCTGCTGCGCTTCAGCAACGGCGCGCGTGGTGTGCTGATGGCCTCGCAGGTAGAGACGGGTTGCGAGAACGACATCCGCCTGCGTGTGTTTGGCAGCCTCGGTGCGCTCGATTGGCGGCAAGAAGACCCGAACCACCTGGTGCACTCGCCCGTCGATGGCGCGCGGCGCATCCTCACACGCGGCTCACCGGGCTTGAGCGCCGCAGCCAAAAACGCCACCCGCTTGCCGGCCGGTCATCCCGAGGCTTTCATCGAGGCCTTTGCCAACATCTACCTGGGCGTGGCGGCCGACATCCGCGCCCGGCAGGCCGGTGTGGCAGCCGACCCGCTGCAGGCCGATTACCCGACGCTGGCCGATGGCGTGCGCGGGGTGCGCTTCGTTGAGAAGGTGATCGAGTCGGCCGCCAGCGGCAACAAGTGGACGGCCATGGCCGATTGACGTCGCTACTCAGGGCTTGGCAGCGGGCTTCGCAGGCGGCGGCTTGATCTGCAGCGGCTTCAGGTCGCCGCAGTCGGCGCCGAGCCACTTGGCCTTGAGCGTCATCTTGGTGACGTGCGTCTTGCCCTGCATCGTCATGTTGGTGCTGCTCTTCACGGTGTAGCTCTCCGGCCCGGTGAAGGCCGCTTCGCCTTCGGTCACCGAAGGCGGCTGGCTGCAGGTGGATTTCCACTTCCACTGGCTGCTGCTGCGCGTCGTGAAATCGGTCTTGCAGGCGCCTTGCTCGCCTTGCCACTTGCCCTGGTCGAGCGACTCGCGCGTCTGGCACATCTTCATCTGCCCCGGCGGGCCGCTCATGTCGATGCCGTGCTGCTTCATGCTCGCTTCCATGCGCTGGCGCATGGCGGGCGACATGCCCTTGAGATGCTCGCCGAGATCGGGCGCCTTCTGGCCGTCGGTCTCGCGCTCGCTCTGCACTTGCCACAGGCCGGGCTTGATCGGTGGCGCGGTCTGGGCTTGAGCAGCCGCGCTGAGGGCCAGCAAGCCCAGCAACGAGAGAGGGTGAAGAAGCGAAGCGTTCGTCATCAAAATCTCCTGGGCAAAAGTGCAAGGCCCTACTGGATCACAGGCGCGTCGGGCAGCTCATTGGGATTTGCCACATGGTCTTCGACCGGGAAATGCTGGTCCAGCAAGGCACTCACTGCGTCGACCGCCGCGTTCAGGCCTTCTTCGTAGCGGCCAGCCTTGAACGCCGTGCCCATGTGGGTGGTGAGCGCCTGCCACTGGGCAGCCTCGACCTGCCGGCTCAAGCCCCGGTCGGCCACGATCTCGATGGCGTGCTCGGCCAGCAGCAGGTAGATGAGCACGCCGTTGTTGTGCTCGGTGTCCCAGACACGCAGCTTGCCAAACATCGTGATGGCACGCTGCCGCGCCGTGGCGCCACGCCACAGGTAAGACAGCGGCAGACCGGCTTCGACGCAGATGCGGATCTCGCCGCTGTGCGCTCGCTCGCTGGCCGTCACACGCGCCTGCAGGCGCTCCAGGGTGCCGGGCCCGAGCGCGCGGCGGGCATCGCCCTCGTCGAGCAGGCGGTGTTTGAGGATGCGAAGCAAAGCGTTCATGTCACCAGTCTCCCGACGCGCCACCGCCACCAAAATCGCCGCCACCGCCGGAGCTGAAGCCGCCTCCACCACCGCCGCCAAACCCACCCCCGCCTCCACCGCCACCCCAGATGATGGGCATGCCGCCCCCACTGCGGCGCGAACCGAGGCCGAACACGCCCACCAGCACCAGGGCGATCAGGCCGGCGCCGCCGGCGATCAGCGCACTGGTGGTCAAGAACCAGCCCAGACCGCCCCCCGCACCGGCAGTCGCCACCGAGCCGAGCTTGCGGCCCAGCATGCCGGTGAGCACCGCGCCAATCACGGGCACCGCCACCAAGAAGAAGATCCCCATGTCTTCGAGGTTGAAGCCAGGGTTGCTGCGCTTGGCGCTGGTGCCTTGCGTGGGTTCGGGCAGGCCTTCGGTGCCGATGCGCGCGGCCAGGCGGTCGACCGCGGCGTTCAGGCCGCCAGCGTAGTCACCGGCGCGAAAGGCCGGCGTGATGCGGTCGGTGATGATCTGCCGCGCTGCCAGGTCGGGGATCGCACCTTCGAGTGCCTTGGCCACCTCGATGCGCACCTTGCGGTCTTCTTTGGCGACCACGATCAGCAGGCCATCGCCCACCTCTTTGCGGCCGATCTTCCAGGCCTCGCCCACACGCTGGGCATACACCGCGATGTCTTCAGGCTGGGTCGTCGCGACGATCAGCACCACCAGCTGCGAGCCACGCTCGCGCTCGATGGCCTCCAGCTTGCCGCCGAGGGCCTGCGCCTGCGCCGGGGTGAGCGTGCCGGTCGCATCGACCACGCGGCCAGAGAGCGGCGGCACCGGCTGCACGTCTTGCGCCTGCAGCGGCGCCATCCACAGCGCCGCCAGCAGAACCAGGAACCAACGCATCGCGCGCTCTTTCACGCGCTTTTACTTGGCAGCCGGTTTGTCGAAGTCGACCTTCGGCGGGGTGGAGATCTCGGCCTCGTTCTGCACCGTGAAGCTGGGCTTGGGCGCGTAGCCGAAGACCTTGCCGGTGAGGTTGGTCGGGAAGCTGCGCGCCAGCACGTTGTACTCGGCCACCGCCTTGATGTAGCGGTTGCGCGCCACGGTGATGCGGTTCTCGGTGCCTTCGAGTTGCACGCGCAGATCCTGGAAGCCCTGGTTGGCCTTCAGGTTGGGGTAGTTCTCGGTGACGACCAGCAGGCGGCTCAGCGCGCCGCTCAGCTCGCCCTGCGCCTTTTGAAACTTGTCAAAGGCCGCGGGGTTGTTGACCAGCTCCGGCGTGGCCTGGATGCTGGTGGCCTTGGCACGCGCCTCCACCACCTTGGTGAGCGTCTCCTGCTCGAAGTTGGCCTCGCCCTTCACGGTGGAGACGATGTTGGGGATGAGGTCGGCGCGGCGCTGGTACTGGTTGAGCACCTCGGACCAGGCGGCCTTGGTCTGCTCGTCCAGGCGCTGGAAATCGTTGTAACCACAACCGGCGAGGCCGAACGTAGCGGCAATAGCGAAGGCGGCAAGCCAGAGTCTGCGAAGCATCGTGTGTCCTTTCGACCAAGTGGGCGGGGTGCATGCTACCCCGGGCTCCATGTGCGGTGATGACGGCGCAATTCAAGAGCAGGGTGATACTGCCCGCCATGTCCTTGATCCAAGAAGCCCTGCGCGCCGGCCACTCACCGGCCCCCCAGCGCCGCGCGGTCGGCCCGCGCGTGCTGGTGGTGGGCGGGGCCGGCGCCTTGGGTTCGGCCGTGCTGGAGCAGTTGCTCGCGGCGCGCCACTTTGCGCAGGTGAGCGTGCGCGTCAACCAGCCGGTGCAGGCCGCGCTGCGCGACCTGGTGCCGGTGATGTGGGACGACGACACCGTGGTGGCCACGCCCGATCACACCGCCGTGGTGGTGTTCGACCGCGAGCGTGGCGTAAATGGGCGCGAAGAGGCTTTTTTCAAACCCCAGCCCGAGCAACTGCCCTCACTCGCTGCAAGCTTGTTCGCGCGCGGGGTGCGCCACCTGCTGGTGGTGATGCCGCACTCACAAGGCGGTTTGCCCGACGCCTTGAAGCGCGGCCTCGCGAGCCTCGACGAGCACACGGTCGCCACGCTCGGCTTCGAGCACCTGGTGTTCATGCGTTCGGCGCAGGCCCCGAGCGAACAGCAGCACAGCCACCCGGCGCAACGGCTGGCGCACTGGATGCTGTCGCAGCTGCAAATGATGGTGCCGCAACGCGAGCGCCCGGTGCGCGCATCGAAGGTGGCCGAGTTCGCCGCGCAACTGGCGGCGCAGCTGCCGGGCTCACCACCCGGCACCCGCGTGGTGCCGCCGGAGCTGGTGTGGGCGGCCGCGCAAACCAGCCATGTCCGCGCGCTCGCCACACGCTGGCTCAACGACCCGCCGCCGCCTGAGACGCCGCCACCCCCATCGCGGCTTTGAGCGCTTGGCGCGGCGGTGACCAGCGCGCCGCCGCTTTCACCAAGGCATCCCGCTCGCGCCGCGCGACCGGTCGCAACTGGTCGGCGACCCAGGCCACACGCTCCACGTTCACCTGGCCGTCGCGCGCAAGTTGCGCAAGCTCACGGTCGGGGTTGTGCAAGAGCGTGGCCAGCCACACCGCTTCCATCGGTAACAACTCGCTGACCGGCTTGTGGAGGTAGTGCCGCGCGGCAGCGTGGGCGCCGCACTGCCCGTCGCCCCACGGCGCCATCGCGAGGTAAAGGTTCAGCACCCGCGCCTTGCCGAGCGTGCGGTCGAGCTCGACGGCATAGAGCAGCTCGCGCAGCTTGCGCCCGTGGCTGCGCTTGTCGCCGGTGTAGACCAGCTTGGCCAACTGCTGCGACACCGTGCTGGCGCCATGCAGCGCCTCACCCCCGCGCTGGTTGCTGGCCCAGGCCGACATGATCTCGTTCAGGTCGAAGCCGGCGTGCTCGTGAAAGCGCTGGTCTTCGGCAGCAATCACTGCGCGCGGCAGCCAGGTGCCGAAGTCACCCGCTTCACCGCATGCCGGCTGCGCATGCAACAAGGCTTCGGTGCCGAGGCCACTCACATGCAAGCCATCGACGCGCGGCTTGAGCGTGAACTCGTGCGAGGGCAAACGCCACTGCGCCTTGAGGTTCAGGCGGCCTTCGACACGCGCACGTTCCAACTCGGGCAGCTCGCGGCGAAACAGCGCAAACGCGCGCTGCACCGGCTCGTCGGTCACGCTGAAATTCAACACCAGCTGCTGCCGCTCGATGCGCGAAGCCCAGCGCCCTTGCAGCGCCTGCGGTGCGTCGCCGATGGCGAAGGTGCCTTGCAGCTTCATCGCCATGTCGGGCACCACGGTCACCTCGATGCGCGACATATGCACCGGCTCACGCCCCAGCTCACCCAGGCGCAGAGTGCAAGGTGCGCACACCGCACGCCAGGTGTTGGGCGCATTGACGGCCTGCCAGTGCACCGTGCCATACGGTGTGTTGAAACTGCGGCCTTCGAGCAGGCGCAGCGTGATCGGGTGGCTGGCCACCTGCAGCGCCGCCGGCACGCTGATCTCGCGCGACAGTGGGCCGAAGCGCACGGTGTGCGTCCAGTCGCCCGGCGCGGGCGCAAGCGAACGCAACACCACCGCCACCACCAGCGCCACGCTGAGCAACACGCCCAACATCAAGCCGAGAAAAATCTTGACCCACTTGTTCATAAGGCTCTCGCTGTGGTGATGGCCTGCCACGGCCCGCTCGACTGGCCCAGCTGCGCCGCCCAGAACCAACTCGATGTGTCGGTGAACGTGTCACCCCGCGCATCGACGATGCGTTCGCACACCCGATGCCGTTGACCAGCACGCTCGGCGATGAAGCAGCGCCACAGGCGCTGTTGGGCATCGCGCTCCAGCTGCGCTTGTTGGATGCGGTAGCCCAGGCCGCGGTAACAGTCGGCCGCCGGGTGCAGCATGCGGGTGGGCTGGCGCACCTGGCGCAGCACCACGACCTGCTCACCGTCGGTGAGGCGGGCGATGTGGCCCGGGAAGCGCGCTGCAAAGCGCATCTCAACGGCACTCAGCGCGAGCGGCCGCAGAGCGTTGCCCTCCCACACCGTCGGCCACTCGGGAGATTGCGTGTTCGCAGCCTCGCCAGCCACCGAACGCTGCGCCAAGGGCGCGAGCGCGCACCCCATCAACAGCGCAGCCCACATCGCCTTGCCGACCCAGCCTTCAAACACGCGCATCAGCGCCTCCACGCACCACCGCCACCACGGCAGCACACACCATCACCAACACCACCAGCCCCACCCCTTGGTGCACCGCTTCGGACACCTGCTCGTGCTGCGCCTCCAGCGCCACCAGCACGCTGTTGCGCAGCACATTGCCGGCGAGCACCAGCAGACCGACCCACGGCAAACGCGCCAGCAGCTGACGATCGCGCAAGCCACTGAACGCTGCCACCGCGCAAGCGCAGAAGTACGCCATCCACACCATCTGCACGCCCGAGCACGGGGCGTCGACGATGATCAAACGCCCCTGCACCGTCATCGAGTTGCCGCTGCGCTCGGCCGCCATGCCGACCCCTTGCAGCAGCCAGGTGCTCAGCTGCGCCGTCACCAACCGCAACGGGTAACCCGCATAAAACTGCAAGGACGACACCACCGGCAGCGCAAGCACCGCCAGCCCCGCCATCGGCAACACCGCATGGCCCGAGGGCATGAACGAGCGCAGGCCAGCCGCCATGGCGAGCGCAGCCAGCAGCGCACCGACCAGCGGTGGCAGGTGAAAGCTCGCCAACGTGGCAGCCAGCGTGGCACCCATCGCCGCGATCAACCAAGCGGGTTTGGGCGAGGCACGCAACTGAGGCTCCAACCTCCACACCACCACCGCCAAGGTGGCCAGTGCGGCGAGGCCCAGCGGGTCATCCGACCCGTCGGCCACACGTGCGGCGGCCCAGCGCCAGTGCGGCCACAGCGCCGCCGCCTGCAACGCCAGCCACGCCAGAGGCGACATGGCTTCAACGCGACCCAGCCAACGGCCGGCCGGGTGGGTGGAGATGACCACAGCGCTCATGGACTCACCCGCGACGGCGACGCGACCACACGGTGGCCAGCACGATGCCGATCACCAACAACAACGACAGCCACACCGCCGGCTCCGGCGTGCTCGGCACCTCGGCACCGATCGCTGCATTGCTCACGCCCTCGGGCATCGGCGAAGGCTGGTCCACGCTGGGCATCAGCGCCGGGTTGGCGTTGCGCACCTTCTGATCCACCGCGATGAAGCTGGTGTACTGCGTGAGCAGGCCGTAGTTCAGGCCCAGCGTGGTGATCGCCGCCTTTTGCGTGCTGCCACCTTCCAGTGCTTCCTGGTCGCTCAAGGCCGCGATGCGATGGCGGGCCCACAGGTGGCGCAGTGCCGATGCGTTGGGGTCTTCACGGCCGCTGGTGGCCAGCTCGTTGCGGTACTGGCCGTCGGCGGCGCGGCCTTCGATGATCAGCTTGCCCTGGATCAGCGCACCCGCATCACCACGCCATTTGCCAAACAGCACCACCGGTCGGCCACCCAGCACGTCGGGCAACTGCGCCGGCTCCACGTCATAGACGTCGAGGCCTTCAAAGCGGGCCTTCACCTGCGTGAGCACCGGCGCTTCGATGATCTTGCGCAGGCGATCGGCCTGGGCCGCGGCCTGGTCGGGCTTGGTGACGATGAACGCCTCACCCTGGCCGGCGCGCGCCATGCCTTCGATCAGGTGGCGGTTGACGCTGCTGCCAATGCCGAAGGCAAACAGATTGGCCTGATTCAGGTTTTGGCGGATCAGCTGGAACACATCGGCCTCGACGCTCACATAACCGTCGGTCACCACGATGATGCTGCGCGACACCTCGTCGGCCTTCGGGAGCGCGACCACCCGCTTGATGGCCGGCACGATCTCGGTGCTGCCACTGCCACCCATGGCGTTGATGGTTTTGATCGCCTGCTCGATGTTGGCGCGCGTGGCCGGCACCGAGGTCGGCGAGAGCATTCGATTGCTGCCCGAGAACAGCAGCACGTTGAAGGTGTCGCTGGCGCGCAGGCCGCCGATGAGGTTGCGCAACAGCAGCTTGGAGGTTTCCAGCGGGTAGCCGTGCATCGAGCCCGAGATGTCGACCACGAAGATGTAGTCACGCGGGTTGATCTGTTTGTTGGCCACCACCTTGGGCGGCTCGACCATCGCCAGGAAGAAGTTCTCGCCACCGTCGTCGGCGCCACGGAACAGCATCAGCCCCGACTCGATTCGCTCACCCGCGAGGCGGTAGTGGAGGATGAAATCGCGGTTGTTGGCGGGCTTGTCTGAAATCTTCAGCGACACGGCGGCATGCTGCGTACCGGCGCCATCGACCATCACGTCGTGCGAGGGCGAGCCGATCTCCTTCACCGCCACCGGCGTGGCCAGCGTGACGCGGATGTTGAACGCGGCGGCCGAAGCTTCGCCACTCTTCAGGTAGGCGCCACCAATCGCGTTGCCATTGGAGGCCGCACGGTCCGGGCTGTTGTAGCGCGGGCCGACCACGGTGGGGAACACAAAGCCGTAGATCGCATCCCGCGGCGTCAGCAGCTCGGTGTAGCGCAGCTCCACCGCCACGTCGTCACCGGGCAGGATGTTGGCCACGTTCATCTCGAAAATGTTGGGGCGCTGCTGCTCCAGCAAGGCAGTGGTCTTGCCCTCGGCCTTCGCGGCCTGGTATTCGATGCGCGCTTGTTGTTTTTCCTTGATGCGCGCGGTGAGCAGGCGATCGCCCAGGCGCACGGTCATCGCATGCACCGCGGCCTGCGTGGAGCCCGGGAAGATGTAGCGCGCTTCGATCGGTCGCTGGCCTTCGTTGCGGTAGTGCTGGGTCACGGTCACGTCGGCGATCACGCCGACGATGCGCACCTCGACCTGGGTCGACTTGAGCGGCAGGCGGTCGGTGCCGGGTTCGCGGCTGTTGACGGCGAAGTACGGGCTCTCGCCCTGGCGCGCCTCGGAGTCGTCGGCATGCGCGGGCGACCAGAACAACATCAGCACGGCGGAGAACAGCGCGAGTGCGACACACCACAGCACGCGGCCGGTGCTGGTGAGTGGGTTGAAGGGGACGATCGGGCGAGGCATGACAGGTTCTCCTTGGCGCTGCCGTCACCAACACGGTGGGCATGGCAACAAGGATCGGGCGCCGGTGAGAAGCGCGTTTGAAGCCTGAGGGGCGCTGTGTGAAGCCTGTATGAACTCGTTCGCCTGGTCGATACTGGCGGCGCTTCACCCCCCCGTTTCACATACAACACCTGAGGAGACCCGAGATGAAAGTGTTTGCCCTGTCCTGCGCCCTGCTGCTGGCCGCCAGCCCCGTGTTCGCCAAGTCCTGCGACGAACTCAAGACCGAGATCGCCGCCAAGCTCGACGCCAAGAGCGTCACCGGCTACACGCTGGAGGTCGTGGCCAACGACCAGGTGGGTGAGCGCAAGGTGGTGGGCAGCTGCGAGGGCGGAGCCAAGAAGATCGTCTACACCAAGGGCAAGTGAGCGCCCGAGCTACTTGTTGAGCGGCAACGACAGGGTGGCGATCGCGCCTCCCTCGTCCGCGTTGCGCAAGGTGACGCGGCCTTCGTGCAGCCCGGCGATCTCCTTGACGAAGGGGAGGCCGAGGCCGGTGCTCTTCTTGCGCGTCTGCGGGCGGGCCAGCGAGTAGAACTTTTCGAACACCTTGTCTTCGGCGTAGTCGGGGATGCCGGGGCCCTGGTCGCGCACCGTCAGGTCCACGCTGTGGCGGTGCCGCTTCAGTGCGAGCGTCACGGTGCCACCGGGGGGTGAAAAATCGAGTGCGTTGTCGATCAGGTTGGACAGCGCGCGTTGCAGCAAGAAGGCGTCGCCCTCGACCGTGGCCTCGCCCTCCCCCGCCTCCAGCACGATGTGCAAACCGCGCGCTTCGGCGGCGGGCTGGGCGCTCGTGGCAAGCTCCTGCAGCAGGGTGCGCAGAGCCACCGGCGCGGTGGCGTCGAGGCTGCGGCGCGATTCGAGCGCGGTCAGCTCCATCATGCGGTCGACCAGCTCCTGGATTCGCAGGGTCTCGCGCGCGATGTTGGCCACAAACCGCGCGCGGTCGGCATCGGGCATGGGCTCTTGCAGCAGCTCGGCCGCACCGCGAATGGCCGAGAGCGGGCTTTTCACTTCGTGCGTCAACGTCTGCACGTAGTCGGCCACGTAGCTGCGGCCGGCCAGCGCATCACGCATCTCGTCGAACGCCGCACGTGCGGCACCGAGCGCACGCCGGCTCAGGCGCGGCAGGCTGAACGAGCGCTGCGCCCGCACATACCGCGCGTAGTCGGCAAACACGCCGAAGGGCCGCACCAGCCACACCGACACGATCACCACCAGCAGCAACACGGCCACCACCGAGATGGTGCCCACCAGCAAGGTCTTGCGCCGCGCGGCCTGCACAAACTGGCCGAAGCTCTGCACCGGCTTGCCGACACTCACGGCGCCGATGATTTGGTCGGCCACACGAATGGGCACCGCCACGTACATCACCGAGGTGCCAGGGTCGTTGTCCACATCGGGCGAGGTGCGGGCGCCGTATTCGCCCCGCAGCGCACGCTTCACGTCGCGCCACTCCGAGTGGTCGGCACCGAGGGCGCGGTTGGTCGAGTCGAACACCACCTGGCCGCCCCGGTCGAGCACGGTGAGGCGCAGCTCGACACGGGTTTTTTCGAAGCCGTAGATGTCGGCCTTGAAACGCTTGGCATACAGCGCCTGGAACACCGGGCCCAGCGCATCGGGCTGCAGCGTGCCGTCACGTGACACCCCTTCGACCAGGGTGGCCAGCAGCTGCGCTGTCTCGACCAGCGACTCTTCAGCCGACTCGCGGTAGCGCGGGTCGATCTCTTCGAGCTGGCGGTACATCAAGAGGCTCACCCCGACCACATAGGCCAGCAGGATGCCGACGAAGATGCGTGTTCGCTTGGTCACACCGGCAAAGCGGGTGGCAGGTCTTCAGCCAGCGCATAGCCGCTGCCGCGGTGCGTGCGGATCGGCTCCAGCGTGGGCGCGACGAGTTTCATCTTCGCGCGCAGCGTTTTCACATGGGCGTCGACCGTGCGGTCGAGGCTGTCGGAGTCGTCCCACACCTTGTCGAGCAAGGTGTCGCGCGAGAACACATGGCCAGGGCGCGAGGCGAGCGTCTGCAAGAGCCCGAACTCGTAGCGCGACAGCTCCAGCAACGCGCCGTAGAAGCGGATCTGCCGTTTGCCTTCGTCCACCACCAGCGGCAGTGCAGGCGCCGCCGGCGGTGGTGCGGGCGGCTTGGCGCTGCGCCGCAAGATGGAGCGCACCCGCGCCACCAGCTCGCGTGGCGAAAACGGTTTGGCCACGTAGTCGTCGGCGCCCAGCTCCAGGCCGACCACGCGGTCGATCTCGTCGCTGCGGGCGGTGAGAAAAACCACCGGCACATCGCTGAACTCACGCAGGCGCTTGAACACCTCGAAGCCGCTGGTGTCGGGCAGGCCCACGTCGAGGATCACCAGGGCCGGCGGCTGGGCCTTGACCTGCGCCAAAGCCTCTTCGCCGGTGGCGACCCAGGCCGGGTCGAAGCCCTCCGTGCGCAACGCGTACTGCAGGGTGTCCGCGATGCCGGGCTCGTCTTCGACGATCAGGACGCGCGGCTTCATTCCGCCGGCAAAAAGCCTTCGATGGAGAGATACCGCTCGCCGGTGTCGTAGTTGAACCCCAGCACCGTCGCGCCCTTGGGCATGTCAGGCAGCTTCTGCGCGATCGCCGCCAGCGTGGCACCCGACGAGATGCCGACCAGGAGCCCTTCTTCACGCGCCGAGCGGCGGGCGTATTCGCGTGCCGCTTCGGCCTCGACCTGGATCACGCCGTCGAGCAGGTCCACATGCAGGTTCTTCGGGATGAACCCTGCGCCAATGCCCTGGATCGGGTGCGGGCTCGGCTTGCCGCCGCTGATGACGGGCGAGGCACTCGGCTCCACCGCAAACACCTTCAGCTTGGGCCACATGGCTTTCAGTACCTTGGCGCAGCCGGTGATGTGGCCGCCGGTGCCCACGCCGGTGATCAGCGCCTCGATGCCGCTCGGGAAGGCGGCTGCGTTCTCTTGCGCCGTGGTGCGCACGTGCACGTCGATGTTGGCCGGGTTGTCGAACTGCTGTGGCATCCAGCCGCCCGGGGTTTCGGCGACCAGTTCGGTGGCTTTGGCAATGGCGCCGTTCATGCCCTTCTCGCGCGGGGTCAGCACGAAGCTCGCGCCGTAGGCCAGCATCAGGCGGCGGCGCTCGATGCTCATG
>NZ_JANOCG010000450.1:0-8161 GCF_031412075.1 Rhizobacter sp. | reverse complement strand
CGAAAGGAACAGGAACAAGGCCGGGAAGGCGAGATAGAAATGTTCCTCGACGGCCAGTGACCAGTACACGTCGGTGAACGGCGCGATCGGCGCCTTCCAGCCCGCCCAGATGATTTCGTAGTTGGTGAGGTGAAAGATCTGCCCGACGAGAAACCACGGCTCCACCAGGTCTGCGTACCAGCCGTACAGCGCCGCGGCGATCAGCACGAGATAGAAGGTCGGGAAGATGCGCAGCGCCCGGCGCAGGTAGAACAAGCGGATGTTCACGGTGCCAGTACGCTCGGTTTCTTGCCGCATCAAGGTGGTGATCAGGTAACCCGACAAGAAGAAAAACAGGGTGACGCCGAAATGGCCAGGGACGACCCGTGGCACACCCGCGGCCATCATCGCGTGAGACAGGAAGACCAGCAGGATCGCGATGCAGCGCAGGCCGTCGAGCGACGGGATGTAGAGGCCGCGGTGGGTGGAGGTCATGGCGCCAGGTGTTGAAAGAGGGTTGTATGCGTCAGGCCCGGGCGTGTCAGTTCGCGACGCCGCGGCGAGCAGGTGACGCGACGCGCCCATTCGCTTGTGCCGCGGCTGCCAGCTTGGCGCTGGAAGCTGCAGCCACCTCGCCCCGTTCGACCAGGCGCATGTACCCGACCGCGAGGCCGGCCAGGCACCAGTAGAGCGGGTAGACGAAAAAGATGGGGCTCACCGTGCCCATGATGAACAGCACCCCTACCAGCGTGGCCAGCAAGGCGCGGCCGAGCGTGTGCCGTTCGTCGCGCTTGTCGAGCTTCAGCATGCTTGCGAAGACACCCGCCATCGCAACGAGGATGATCGAGAAGAACAAGCCCAGTGACACAAAGCCGCCTTTGAGGGCGATCATCACGTAGGTGTTCACCAGATCGATGATGCCGTCGCTGCCTCGCAGGTCTTCGATCGCAGGGGTGGTGGCAAAGTCGAAGTTGCCGAACATCGGGTTTTGAAGAATCACCTTGAACGCCACTTCGGCCAGGTGCTCTCGGCCATCGACGTTTCTGGAGTCGACCGTCCCGATCCAGGGGAGGTGATCGATGATGACGCCACCGGCCTGGGTGGAAAGCAAGACCGGCAGCGACAGCAGCAAGGCAAGCACCAGCTTGGACAAATTGCTCACCGCACCCGGCCCGAGCAGGATGAACAGCGCAATCATGCCGCCGGCGCCCAACCACGGCGCCCGGGCGAAGGCGCCGATGATGCCGGCGATCATCAGCAGGAACCCGAGCCGGCGCATCCACAAGTTGGGCACCAGCGTTCGCACATACAGGTACAGGCCGATACCGACCGCGCAGGTGTAGCCCGCCACGATCGACTGCTCCGCCGTGCCTTCGGCGCGAAGCATGCCCGAGCGCAGCAGGTAGCCACGGTCACCCAGGCTCACCCCCAGGGCGTTGTCGAGTGCCGCGTAGAGCAGCCAGCGGCGGGCGAACTCGATCGCGACGATGGCGCAGAAGATCATCACGCCCACGGTGAACGCGCCCAGCGCATCGCGGAAATCCTTCAGGGTGCGCAGCGAGCGACTGCCGGCGTAATACAGCAGGAAGACGTTGGTGAACTCGTAAAAGACGCTGTCTCTGATGACGCTGGTGAAGGTGCGGTAAGGCAGCGTGAGAAACACCTCGAGCAAGAACATGCCGATCAGGAGCTTGTCGCACAGCAGTCGACCGAAGGGCTCGACGCCGGGCTGCTTGCGCAGCGAAAAATAAAGCGGCATCAGCAACAGCAGCGACAGCATGCGCAGCGGCTCGATCACGAACAGCTCTTTCATGATGCCGAAACCCGGGATCGACGCTGCCAGGCGCGGCAGGCAGAGCATGACGGCCAGGTAGAGGGCAAAACGATTCGAGTCGCGCTTGCCCGCGTAGAGCAGTGCGAACGCCGCGATGCCCACGAAGAGCCAGTAGTTGTGCGCCAGGAATGCCGAAAGCGTCAGCGCGAACCAGAGGTTGCGCCGCAGCTTGAAATCCTCGACTGAACAGGCCAGTGCGGTGATGGGTTTTTTCGCGAGCGCGAACACCGCCACTGCAATCGCGAGGATGAACACGAGGGCTCGAAGATGTTCAGGCAACCGGCGTCCTCCGGTGGGGCGAACCCGCCGCGGGCAAAAGCGGGGTGTTTGATGTGTGTCTCGGCGTGCTGGCCGGATGAAGGGCGCTATGGGTGCAAGCGTTGCTCGGCACAACCAGAGACCGTCGCGGGGCAGTGTAGTTCCACGCAGAGGGGCGGGTCTCCCCCGTGTTCACAGGTCGATGATCCACAGTCAGCGGGCCGTGTTGTCCAGGGTGTGGAAGCTGGTCTGTGGCGTGAGCCCGTCCAGGCGGTGGCCAAAGGCCTCGATGTGGGGGCGCCAAAAGTCCAGGTCGTAGCGCGCCCACGCGTGGCAGCCGAAGGGCAAGCGCTCGCCGTTGAGTTTGTACAGACGGCGTGGCAGCGCCTCGAACGAGAACTCGCGCGCCTGGTGGAGCGAGGCTACGCGAAACCAGCCCAGGTGCCGGTTCACCACCAGGCCCCAGAAGTTGTCTTCGCCGCGCTCGAACACCAGGCTCGGGTACTCGCCTCTCAAGATGCGCAGCAGATCACCCGGGACGCGGCGCAGGGCCTGCAGGGGCTCGCGCCTCGCCTGGGAGGCCAGCAAGCGCAGCCACAGCCAGGCCGAGCGTCGCCCGCGCAACATCGAAGAGACCTTGCGCAGCGAAAACCCGCCGTTGCCCACGCCCAGCACGGGCGAAGAATCGTTTGCCACCACATGCCCCTCGAACCACGGCGCGCCGATGTAGTCGAGCCCGGTGGCACACCATTTCTCCAGCTCGTCCCGGAACACGAACACGTCCAGCTCATAGAACAGCACGTACTCGTAGGCCTGGTAGCGCTCGTACAAAAAGGGCTCGATCTTCAGCTTGGTGAAGTTGGCGTAACTCGACTGCCAGTGCGGCGCGATGTGATCGATCTCGATGTTCGGGATGATGGCCCGGTAGGCGCGGGTGTCCATGCCCTCGGGGCACACGAGCCGGATCGGGTGATGCCCCAGCACCTTGAAACACTGGCGCAGGGAGATTTCTTCGAGCGGGGTGATGGTCGGCTGGTGGACGGTGATCAGGACGACGACCCGCATGGGGATTCCTCTGTTGGGGGTGGCTTGCGTGCAGCGCGCATTGTTGCTGCTGCCGGCGGTGGCCGAACCCACCTGATCGCGGGCTTGGCCCCTTGGCCCGCGTGACTCAGGTCACGCCCACGCGAGCTGAGCTCTTGCCAGGGGCAGCTCGCGAATGCGGTGGCCGGTGGCGCGAAAGATCGCATTGCACACGGCCGGTGCAATCGGAGGCAGCGCCGGCTCACCCAGGCCGCCGATCGGGTTGTCGGAGGTGATGAAGTGAACTTCTATCACCGCCGGGGCGTCTGCCATTCGCAGCAGCGGGTAGTCGTTGAAGTTGCTCTGCATGACGCGGCCGCGTTCGATGTCGACCCGCTGGAACCAGGCCGCGCTCAGGCCGTCGACGATGGCGCCTTGCACCTGGGCCTCGGCGCCGCTCAGGTTGACGACCTGCTCGCCCACGTCGCACACACACACCACCCGGTCGACCTTGAGGCGGCCTTCGGGGGACACCGTCACCTCGGCCACCTGCGCGACATAGCCTCTGTAGCTCGCATGAAAGGCGACTCCCTGCGCCCGGCCGCGCGGCAGGGCGCGGCCCCACTGGCTCTTTTGCGCCACCGTTTGCAGCACGCGGCGCATGCGCGCCACCTGGTAGCCGTCGCCACGCGAAAAGAGGCCACCGGATCGCATCACTTGTCTGTCGCCCAGCAACGCGAGGCGGAACTCGACCGGGTCGCGTTGGGCCGCGTGCGCCAGCTCGTCGATGAAACTCTGCACCACCCAGGCATGCACGTTGGCCTTGGGCGCGCGCCACGCACCGGTCGGTATGCCGCACTCGATGACACTTTGTTCCAGCACGCAGTGCTCGACCCAGCGGCCAGGGAATTCATTGGCGTCCAGCACGCTGCCGGCCTGGCCGCCGCGGCCGAAGCAGATGCTGTGGTCATGCCAGGCCACCACCTCGCCACGCGGGTTGACGCCGCCACGCATGCGGTGGAAGCCGCCCGCGCGGTAGTGGTCGTGCTGCATCTCGTCTTCACGCGACCACACCAGCTTGACCGGCGAGGGCACACGTTGCGCAATCGCCGCCGCTTCGACCACGTAGTCGCTGCTCAGGCGCCGCCCGAAGGCGCCACCGCCGCGCAGGATGTGCAGGCGGATCTTCTCCTTCGGCAAACCCAGGCTTGCGCTCACGTGGTCGAGCGCCCACGACGGGCTCTGGGAGGCCGTCCACAACGCCATCACACCGCCCTCGAACGACGCGGTGCAGTTCAGCGGCTCCAGCGCGGCGTGCGCGATGAAGGGGTAGGCATACCAGGCCTCGACACGCTGCGCCGCGCCGGCCAGCGCGCTGGGCAGGTCGCCGTCCTGGCGGAACACGGTCGTGCCAGGTTGCTTGGCAAGTTGTTCGGCCTGCGCGGCGAAGCCGGCCCAGCTCTGGCTGGCGGTAGCGCCTTCGGCCCACTGCACCTTCAGCTTCTTGCGCGCGCTGAAGGCGGCCCAGGTGGAGTCGGCCACGATGGCCACGCCAGGCTGCAAGCCCAGCACGCCGCCAATGCCAGCCAGCACAAACGCGTCGCGCACACCGGGCAGCAACTTGATCTCGTCGAGGTTGGCGCCCTGCACCTGGCCACCGAACACGGGGCACTTCTCGTAGACGGCGTAGCGCATGCCGGGCAGCTGCATGTCGATGCCGAAGAGCGGCGCCCCGCTCACGATCTTGTCGTTGTCGACACCACCGACACGCGTGCCCAGCAGCTTGAAGTCTTTCGGGTTCTTGAGCTTGACCGAGCGCTCGCGGGGCACGGGCAGGGCAGCGGCCCGCGAGGCGAGGGCGCCATAACCGAGCGAGCGGCCCGACGCGCGGTGGTGCACCGCGCTCAGCGCCGCATGGCACTCGCGCTCGGGCACGCCCCAGGCTTGCGCTGCTGCGGTGACGAGCATGCTGCGCGCGGTCGCGCCGAGCACACGGAAGGGTTGGTAGTTTTTCAGCGTCGAGGTGCTGGCGCCGCTGAACTGGTTGCCGTAGGCCGCATCGAGATCGCCTTGTTCGACGACCACGTCTTTCCAGTCGACCTCCAGCTCTTCGGCCAGGACCATCGGCAGCGACGTCTTCACTCCCTGGCCCACTTCCATCTGCTTGGAAACGAGGGTCACCGTGCCCTCGGGCGAGATGCGAATGAAGGCACTGGGCTTGAAGCTGCCGTCCGGCGTCGTGGCGTTTGCCGCAGACCGCCTGGATGCGCCTTCAGGCGATCGCAGTGCGAATCCCAGCACCAGGCCGCTGCCGGCGAGGGCCGAGACCGCCAGGAAACCACGGCGGCCAATTCGCTTGATGCGCTCGGGATGGGGCGGCGTCTTCGTCACGGAGAAGTCTTTGCGGCAAGGGTGCGAATTATTTCACCGCCAGTGTGTTTCATTCGCAGCCTCCCTGCCCTCCACACGCCTATCTAGGGGGTCTGGAGGGGGCTTGTTGCCGCACATAATTCCGAGGGTTTTTGCGTAACCTGCAACGTTTGCGGCCACGCCATCGAGTGGAATTTGTTGTCAAGTAGGGGCCACCGTGCAACCCGTCTGAACGAGCGTTCCAGCGCTCACGAATCCCGGCTGGAATCAACCAAGAGCAAATATGGCGAATTCATGGCGTAGCGTCCTCATCGGTTCCGAGTCCTTGTTGATTCAGTGCGGGCAGGTGCTCGAACAAGCGGGCCATCAGGTGATCGCCGTGGTCGCCACCCGCCCCGCCATCCGCCGCTGGGCTGCCGGTCGAGGCATCCGCGTGTTGGCCGACACCCAGGCCTTGTTGGCCGCACAAGACCTGCAGCCTTTCGACTACCTCTTCAGCATCACCAACCTGTCGGTGCTGTCGGCCGACGTGGTGGCTTTGCCCACACGCGCCGCGATCAATTTCCACGACGGGCCGCTGCCCGAATACGCCGGCCTCAACACACCCATCTGGGCCCTGCTCAACGGCGAAGCCGGCCACGGCATCACCTGGCATTTGATGACCCAGGCGGTCGACCAGGGTGACATCCTGGTGCAGCGCCGCTTCGAGCTGTCTGACAACGAAACCGCGCTCACGCTCAACACCAAGTGTTTTGCAGCCGGCATGGACAGCTTCGAAGAGCTCGTCGCCGGCCTGGCCAGTGGCGAACTCAAAGGCCAGCCGCAGACCGCGGGCGTGCAGAAGTATTTCGGCCGCAAGGACCGGCCCGCCGCGGCTTGCGCCATCCGTTGGGATCAACCCGCTGACACCACCGCCACGCTGGTGCGTGCGCTCGACTTCGGCACCTATGCCAACCCCCTTGGTTCGGCCAAGGCACTGTTCAACGGCCAGCCGGTGATCGTGCCTGAGCTGCGTGTGAGCGAAACCAGCTCGACACAAACACCGGGCAGCATCGTCTCGGCCGATGCACAAGGCCTGACGGTGGCCACCGCCGACTTTGACGTCGTGCTGCCCCGCCTTGAAAGCCTCGACGGCAGGCCGCTGGCCGCCTCCCCGCGCGCCGGCCAGCGTTTCGATCTACTCGACGACTCGACCGCCGCACAGCTCACCGCTGCCAACGCGGCCGTGTGCACGCATGAAAACTTCTGGCTGCGCCGTCTCGAAACACAGACCCCCCTGGAGCTGCCCTACATCGACCGCAGCGCGGCCCCGGTGCTCGAGAACTACCAGCACCTCGACGCCGAGCTGCCCGCCGGTGCGCCGGCCGATGCACGCCTGGCGGCCCTGGTCGGCTACCTCGCACGCCTCACCGACAAAGACGGCTTCGACCTCGGCTTCGCCGACCCCGCGTTGCAGACCGCCGTTGGTCAGTCGCCAGCCTGGTTTGCGCAACAGACCTTGCTGCGCGCCTCGGTCGATTTTTCGCGCGGCTTCGCTGTCTTGCGCGATGCGGTGCAAAACGAACTGCTGGAGCTGCGTCGCCGCACCTCCTATGCCACCGACCTGATCGCGCGTGTGCCCGAGCTGCGCGCTGCGGCCGCGCTCAAAGACCCGCGTGTGCAACCGGTCGCGCTGCTGATCGTCGACACGCTCGACGCTGCCCGCGCACAAGCCGGCAGCGAGCTCACCATCGCCCTCGCGAGCGATGGCCGTGCCAGCCGCTGGTTGTTCGATGCCTCCAAGCTCGACCGAGCCACCGTGCAAGCGATGCAGGAGCAAGCCGCTGCCCTGATGCGCGCCGCCGAGGCCGATGCGCAGCGCCCGCTGGCCGAGCTGCCCTTGTGGGGCGACGCCGAGCGCAGCCGTGTGCTCACCGAATGGAATGCGACCGACGCGCCCGTGCGCGCCGAAGCCTGCGTGCACCGCTTGTTCGAAGAGCAGGCCGCACGCACGCCCACGCACACGGCAGTCACCTGCGAAGGGGACTCGCTCACCTACGCCGAGCTCAACGCCCGCGCCAACCAGCTGGCACGTCGCCTCAAGTCACTGGGCGTCGGCCCCGATGTGCTCGTCGGCCTGTGTGTCGAACGTTCGGTCGAGATGATGGTCGGCCTGATCGCGATTCACAAGGCCGGTGGCGCCTATGTGCCGCTCGATCCGAGCTATCCCAAGGATCGCATCGCCTACATGGTCGAAGACTCGAAGGTGCCGGTGTTGCTGACACAAGCGCGTGTCGAGCTGCCCAAGCACAACGCGGCGGTGATCCAGCTCGACAGCGACTGGGCGTCCATCGCCACCGAGTCGGCCGACCCTTTCGACGGCGGCGCCGAGCCGCAGCACCTGGCCTACGTGATCTACACCTCGGGCTCCACCGGCAAACCCAAGGGCGTGATGGTCGAGCACCGCAACGCCGTCAACTTCTTTGCCGGCATGGACCACCACCTGGGTGAAGACCAGCCCGGCACCTGGCTGGCCGTGACCAGCCTGAGCTTCGACATCTCGGTGCTCGAACTCTGCTGGACGCTGACACGTGGTTTCCACGTCGTCATCGCCACCGGCGAAGAACGCTCGGGTGCCGCGCCGCGCGGTGCGCACGCTGCACGCCCGCTCGACTTCAGCCTCTTCTACTTCTCGGCCAACGAAGCCGAAGGCGAAGG
>NZ_JANOCG010000449.1:0-4705 GCF_031412075.1 Rhizobacter sp. | reverse complement strand
TGATGGTGGCCGGCTTCGACCGTTACTACCAGATCACCAAGTGCTTCCGCGACGAAGACCTGCGCGCCGACCGTCAGCCCGAATTCACGCAGATCGACATCGAGACCAGCTTCCTCACCGAAGAAGAAATCCGCGGCATGTTCGAAGGCATGATCCGCACGGTCTTCCGCAGCACCATTGGTGTCGACCTGCCCGGCTACCCGGTGATGACGTACCAGGAGGCGATGCACCGCTTCGGCTCCGACAAGCCCGACCTGCGCGTCAAGCTCGAGTTCACCGAGCTGACCGAGGTGATGAAGGACGTCGACTTCAAGGTCTTCTCCGGCCCGGCCAACGCGAAGGACGGCCGCGTGGTCGCCCTGCGCGTGCCCGGCGGCGGCGAGATGAGCCGCGGCGAGATCGACGCTTACACCGAGTTCGTGAAGATCTACGGTGCCAAGGGCCTGGCCTGGATCAAGGTCAACGATGCGGGCAAGGGCCGCGAAGGCCTGCAGTCGCCCATCGTGAAAAACCTGCACGATGCGGCCATTGCCGAGATCATCGCCCGCACCGGTGCACGCAACGGCGACCTGATCTTCTTCGGCGCCGACAAGGCCAAAGTGGTGAATGACGCCATCGGCGGCCTGCGCATCAAGGTCGGCCACAGCGACTTCGGCAAGAAGAACGGCTTGTTCGAGGACAAGTGGGCGCCGCTGTGGGTGGTCGACTTCCCGATGTTCGAGTACGACGACGAAGGCCAGCGCTGGAACGCGGTGCACCACCCCTTCACGGCGCCCAAAGACGGCCACGAAGACTACATGGACACCGACCCGAGCAAATGCATTGCCAAGGCGTATGACATGGTGCTCAACGGCTGGGAGCTGGGTGGCGGCTCGGTGCGGATTCACCGCGCCGAGGTGCAGAGCAAGGTCTTCAACGCGCTCAAGATCGGCCCCGAAGAGGCGCCGCTCAAGTTCGGCGTCCTGCTCGATGCGCTGCAGTACGGCGCGCCCCCGCACGGCGGCCTGGCCTTCGGCCTGGACCGCCTGGTCACGCTGATGACCAAGGCCGAGTCGATCCGAGACGTGATTGCCTTCCCCAAGACCCAACGCGCGCAAGACTTGCTCACGCACGCGCCGAGCCCGGTCGATGAAAAGCAGCTGCGCGAGCTGCACATCCGCCTGCGCAACCCGCAGGTGGTGAGCTGACGGGCCCGGCAGTGGTTCGGCCTGAAGGGCGGCTTTGGCCGCCCTTTTTTACGCCTTAAAGTGTTTCTCATTTCAGACATAAAAATCATATGTATAAAATGAGAAACATATGCCAGCCACAGCCCCACTCGCCAACCCGGCCGTTGTCGCTCAACTGAGCGCTTTCGGCCGGCACATCCGCTCACGGCGCAAGGCTTTGCGCGTCAGCGCCACGGCGGCTGCCGCGGCGGCGGGCATCTCGCGTGTCACCCTGCACCGCATTGAAAGCGGGGAGGCGTCGGTCACCATGGGCGCGTACCTCAATGCGATGAGCGCCCTCGGCCTGGTGCTCGGTGTGGTGGCAGATGACGCGCCTCAAGCCGCAGCGGCGGTGGCGCGTGCACTTCCCGCCAGCATCCGTCTGGCCGACTACCCTGCGTTGGCTCGCCTGGCCTGGCACGCACCGGGTTTGACCGAGCTCACGCCGGCCGAAGCCCTGAGCTTGTACGAGCGCAACTGGCGCCATCTCGACCACCACCGCTTGAGCCCCGGCGAGCAGGCCTTGCTGGCGCAACTGGTCAACGAAATCGGCAAGGGGCATCTGCTTGTTTGAGCGCGCCCACCACCGCCGCATCGCCGCCGTGCTGGAGGCGTTGAACGCGCCGTTGCTCGTACAAAAGGGCTGCCTGTTCGCGGGCGGCACGGCGATGGCCTTGCGTTTTGGTGAGTACCGCGAGTCGGTCGACATCGACTTTCTTGTCTCCGACGTGGCCGGCTACCGAGACCTGCGGCAGCTGCTCACCGGCCCGCAAGGGGTCGCGGCCATCACAAGGCCTGGCGCCACGCTGCAGGCATTGCGTGAGGTTCGCGCCGACCAGTACGGCCTGCGCACGCTGCTGCTCGCAGAGCCAACGCAGATCAAGTTCGAGATCGTGCTCGAAGCCCGCATCGCGCTGCAGCCCCCAGGCCCTGGCGACGTGTTGTGCGGCCTGGCCACGCTCACCCCGCTCGACATGGCGGCGAGCAAGCTGCTCGCCAACTCCGACCGATGGGCCGACGACAGCGTGTTCAGCCGCGACCTGATCGACCTGGCCATGATGCAACCCAAGGCCAAACTTCTGAAGCAGGCCATCGAGAAGGCGCAGGGTGCGTATGGCGAAAGCATCCAGTCTGATCTGGGCAAAGCCATTGCCCACGTGCTTGGGCGAGAAGGGCGGCTCGAGCGTTGCATGGCCGCCATGCAAATCACCGTGCCCAAGGCGCTGCTGTGGCAGCGCATCAAGGCACTGACGCCACGTGCCCCACCCGAGGCCCAGTAGGATGCGTCGATGCACAAGATCCCCGAGTCGGTACTGATCGTCATTCACACCCACGAGCTGGAGGTGCTGCTGATCGAGCGCGCCGACCAGCCGGGTTTCTGGCAAAGCGTGACCGGGTCCAAAGACAGCATGGACGAGCTGCCCGCCGAGACGGCGGTGCGCGAGGTGGCTGAAGAAACCGGCATCAGCATCGGCTCGGCCGAGGTGCCGCTTGCCAACCTTCGCGACTGGAACCTTCGCAACGTGTATGAGATCTACCCGGTGTGGCGGCACCGTTATGCCCCGGGGGTGACGCACAACACCGAACACGTGTTCGGCCTGCTGGTTCCGCGCGGAACGAGCGTCACACTGGCCCCACGTGAACACCTTCAATACCAATGGCTTGCGTATCGAGAAGCGGCCGACCGCTGCTTCTCGCCATCCAACGCCGAGGCCATTCTTCAGCTTTCAAGGTTTGCATGACCCGTGGCGCTTCTTCGTCGACTTTGCACCCCGCCCACGTCTTGCGGGTGGGCACCTACAACATCCACAAAGGCGTGCGCGGCGTGGGCCCGCGCAAGCGGCTGGAGATCCACAACATCGGCCTCGGTGTGGAAGCGCTCGACGCCGACCTGATCTTTCTGCAAGAGGTGCGCAGCTTCAACCACGGCGAGGCGGCCCGCTTCCCCGACACCCATTTCGGCTGGCCGCGCGTGCCGCAGGCCAACCACCTCGCACCCGAAGGCTACGACGTGGCCTACCGCACCAACGCCGTCACCAAAGACGGTGAGCACGGTAACGCGCTGCTCTCGCGCTGGCCGCTGGGTGAAGACATCGGCCACCACGACGTCTCCGACCACCGCTTCGAGCAGCGCGGCCTGCTGCACGTGCTGGTGTACTGGAACGGCATTCAGGTGCACGCCATCGTCGCCCACCTGGGCCTGATGCATGCGAGCCGCGTGCGCCAGGTGGAGCGCATTGCCGCTTTCCTGGCCCACAAGGTGCCGCGTCACGAGCCGGTGGTGCTGGCGGGCGACTTCAACGACTGGGGCGAGAAGCTCGACGCCCCCATGCGCCAGATGGGCTTGATGCGCGCCGAGCACGCGGAAAGCATGTCGCAGCGAACCTTTCCGTCACGGGTGCCGCTGTTTTCGCTCGACCGCATCTACACCCGCGGCTTTCGCTGCACCTCGACCTTCGTGCCGCGTGGCAATGCCTGGGCACGCATGTCGGATCACCTGCCGCTGGTGGCCGACCTCGAGCTCGCCTGATGGCCTCTCAACGCGACGCCTTGACCGGCTCGTTGATGCGTGTGGCGCCGCGCACTCTCTACAGCGGCGGCAACCAGGCCACGCTGCACCGCGGCGGCGAGGCCTTGTTCCCGGCCATGGCGAGCGCCATCGAGCAGGCCCGCCACGAGATCTGGCTCGCCACCTACATCTACGACAACACCGGCAGCGTGTCGGTGCTCACCCAGGCGCTGGCCGACGCAGCGCAGCGCGGCGTGCGCGTCAACCTGGTGGTCGACGGATTCGGCTCGCGCAGCAGCCTGCCCGAGCTGCGCAGCCGCCTGGCCGAGGCCGGTGTGCACCTCACCGTCTTCAGGCCGCTGCACCGCTGGTGGAGCTGGCTGCAGCCCGGTCAGCTGCGCCGCCTGCACCAGAAGCTGTGTGTGGTCGATGGCGACGTCGCTTTCATCGGTGGCATCAACCTGCTCGACGACCACTACGACCAGGTGCACGGCTGGAGCGAAAACCCGCGGCTCGACTTTGCGGTGGAGCTGCGCGGCCCGGTGGTCGAGCCCATCGAGCAGGCGACCCGCGCGCTCTGGACGCGTGCCAGCATCGGGCGCAACTTCCGCCGCGAGATGACGGCACTGGCCACCAGCGCCTTGCCGGTGGCGCGTGCCAAGCGCATGTTGAGCCGCCTGCGCATGCCCAAAGGCGCCAAGCCGGGCGAAGAAGCGCATGACCTGCCGCCGGTGCGCGCTGCCTTCGTGATGCGCGACAACCTGCGCCAGCGCCGCGCCATCGAACGCAGCTACATCGACGCCATCCGCAAGGCACGAACCCGAGTCGACCTCGTCTCGCCCTATTTCTACCCCGGGCGCGCCTTCATGCGGGTGCTGGTGGCCGCGGCCCGGCGCGGGGTCGAGGTGCGCTTGCTGCTGCAAGGCAAGATCGACTACCGCATTGCCGCGCTGGCCGCGCGTGCGCTGTACGACGTGCTGCTCACCAACGG
>NZ_JANOCG010000448.1:0-7744 GCF_031412075.1 Rhizobacter sp. | reverse complement strand
CAAAATCCGGCCATGCTGATCGACTTCTTCTACACCCTGCGCGCCGCCAAGCTCAAAGTCTCGGTCAAGGAGTACCTGACCCTGCTCGAAGCCTTGAAAGAGGGCGTGATCGACGACGAGTCGGGCCCCACGGTCGACAAGTTCTACTACCTGGCCCGCACCGCACTGGTGAAGGACGAAGCCAACTTCGACAAGTTCGACCGCGCCTTCGCCGCCTACTTCAAGGGCGTGGAGCTGCTCACCGACTTCACGCAAGACATCCCGCTCGACTGGCTGCGCAAGAAGATGGAGCTGGAGCTCAGCGCCGAAGACAAGGCCGCCATCGAGAAGATGGGCTGGGACGAACTCATGGAGACGCTCAAGAAGCGCTTCGAAGAGCAGAAAGAACGCCACGAAGGTGGCAACAAGATGATCGGCACCGGCGGCACCTCGCCCTTCGGTGCCTACGGCTACAACCCGCAGGGCATTCGCATCGGGCAAGACAAGAGCCGCAACAAGAGCGCCGTGAAGGTGTGGGACCAGCGCCAGTTCAAGGACTACGACGACAACCTCGAGCTCGGCACGCGCAACATCAAGGTGGCCCTGCGCCGCCTGCGCCGCTTTGCGCGCGAAGGCTCGGCCGACGAGCTCGACCTCGACGACACCATCCGCTCCACCGCAGCCAACGCCGGGTACCTGGACATCAAGATGGTGCCCGAGCGCCACAACAAGGTGAAGGTGCTGCTGCTGATGGACGTGGGCGGCACGATGGACGAACACATCCACCGTGTGGAAGAGATCTTCAGTGCCGCCAAGAGCGAGTTCAAACACCTGGAGTTCTACTACTTCCACAACTGCGTGTACGACTTCATGTGGAAGAACAACCGCCGCCGCTACAGCGAGAAGTTCCCCACCTGGGACATCCTGCGCAAGTACAACAAGGACTACAAGCTCATCTTCGTGGGCGACGCCACCATGAGCCCGTACGAGATCCTGCAACCCGGTGGCAGCGTCGAATACAACAACGAAGAAGCCGGCGCCGAGTGGCTGCAGCGGCTGACCAACGCCTTTCCCAAGTTCGCCTGGATCAACCCCGAGCCGCAAGGCGTGTGGAGCTACCGCCAGAGCATCTCCATCGTTCAGCAGCTGATGAACCAGCGCATGTTCCCGCTCACCCTCCAGGGCCTCGAAGGGGCCATGCGCCTGCTGAGCAAATGAACGATCGGGCCCGTCGCGCGGCTCGGCATGTGTCGGGCCTGATGGCCGCTGTGTGCCTTCACGCTTGCCTTGTGGGCTGCGCCTCCCTGCAGCAAGAGGAGCCTGCCGCCGCGACGTCGGCGTCGACTGCGGCTGCGGCGGTCGCCCCGGCTGGAGCGGCGTCGGCACCCGGCACGGTGTCGTACCGGGTCGAGGTGCAAGCCCCCGACGAGCTGCGCCAGCTGCTGCTCACCCACCTCGACCTGGCGCGATTCCAGAACGCGCCGCAGACCGACGGCATCACCAACGCCGAGCTGATTCGCCTGGCCGCTGCTTCGCCGGCTCAGGCGCGCACCCTGCTCGAAACCGAGGGCTACTTCAGCCCGCAGGTCAGCGTGAAGCGTGACGACCCTCCCGACGAAACCCCGCTGATCACGCTGACGGTCAGCCCCGGGCCACGCACCGCGGTCGCCACCTGGGAGCTCAACCCGGGCGGTGACCTGAAAAAACACATCGACGCAGGCGACCCCGCCGCGCAGGCTCTGCTGGCCCGCCTGCGCGGGCGCTGGCCGCTGCAAGAAGGCAAGCCCTTCAGCCAACCCGAGTGGAGCCGGGCGAAGAACAGCACCCTGGCCCTGCTGCGTGCCGACGGCTACCCCACGGCCAACTGGTCACCCAACACCGTCGCCCACATCGACGCCAAGACGCACGAAGCCAACCTGGCGCTGGAGATCGACAGCGGCCCGCTGTTCCTGCTGGGCGAGTTGCGCATCGAAGGCCTCAAGCGCTACAGCGAAGCCGGCATTCGCAACGTGGCCGATTTCAGCCCCGGCACGCCCTACAGCGAAAAGCGCCTGTTCGATTACCAGGAGCGCCTGGGCAAGCTGGGCCTGTTCAACGGTGTCTCGGTCGAGATCGATCCCGACCCGGCCCAGGCTGCCGCCGTGCCGGTGCTGGTGCGGGTGACCGAACAATCGCTGAACCAGGCGGTGGCGGGTGTGGGTTTCAGCGACAACACACGCGAACGCGTGACGCTGGAACACCGCCACCTGCGGCCCTTCGGCTTCAACCTGCAGATGCACAACAAGTTTGAGCTGGGCCGCACGCGGCGCGCCTGGGAAGGCGAGTTGCTCACCGACCCCGGCGAGTCCCAGTACCGCCGGCTGCTGGCCGGTGGTGTGACCCGGCTCGACACCGTCGACGACGTGACCTTCTCCTGGAAGGTGCGCGCCGGCCGCTCGCTCTACACCGAGCGCATCGAACGGCTGATCTTCGCCGAGCTGCTCAACGCCTCGGTGCAAAACGGGCTGGGCGAGTTCACCAGCCGAGCGCTGTCGATGAACTACAACTGGATCTGGCGCGACGTCGACGACATCATCCTGCCCACGCGTGGCCTGACCTCGGTGATCCAGTTGGCCGGTGGTTATGCGGTCTCGGACAGCGCCGACAACGGCCCCTTCGGCCGCCTCTATACCCGCAACACGCTGTACTGGCCGCTGGGCAGCTCCTGGTTCACCCAGACACGCCTGGAGTTTGGTGAGGTGTTCGCCAAAGAAAACGTCGGCATTCCCGACACCTTGCTGTTTCGCGCTGGCGGCGACGACTCGGTGCGTGGCTACGGCTACCGCGACCTGGGGCCGCGCAAGAGCGGTGTGCTCACGAGTGGCCGCAAGCTGCTGACCGGCAGCATCGAAATTGCCCACGCTTTCAGCGCCAAGCGGCCCTCGATCTGGTGGGCCGCCTTTCTTGACGCTGGCAATGCCGCCGACCAATGGACGGAGTACAAGCCCGCGCTCGGTTACGGCTTGGGCCTGCGCTGGCGCAGCCCGGTCGGGCCGCTGCGCATCGACTGGGCCTACGGCCGAGAAGTGCGCAAGGGCCGGCTGCACTTCAGCGTGGGCATTGCGTTCTGATGGACGACGTCGCCGCACCAGCCCCTGCCCCACGCCGCAGCTGGCGCCGTGCGCTGATCGGTGTCGGCGTGCTGGCACTGCTGTTCGCCTTGTTCGGCGGCATGGTGGCCACGCTGTTCTGGGCCGCAGGCACCAGTGGTGGCACCGCCTGGCTGCTCGCGCGTTTGTCGCTGGCCGGCATCGACGTGCAGGTGATCGAACCCGAGGGCACGCTGATCGGCGACCTCAAGGCCAGGCAGGTGATCGTGGTCACTGCGGGCGGCACCCGCATCGTGATCGACCGGCCGGTGTGGCGCGCACTGAAAGTGAACTACACCCCCGTGCCAGACACCTGGGCCCGCTTCGAGATTGAATCCGTGAGCGCCGAGCGCGTGACCATCACCGTGCCGCCCAGCCCGAGCGACAAGCCCATCACCCTGCCCAGCAAGCTGCGCCTGCCGCTCGAGCTCGTGATCAACGAGCTGAGGGTCGACGAAGTCCAGCTGCCCGGCCTCGACAAGCGCCCGCTGCGCGACCTGCGCGCCAAGCTGGAGCTGGGCCATGACCACGGCAAACAACACCGCATCGAAGGCCTGAGCCTGCGCCTCGACCCGATGCAGCTCAGCGGCCACCTGCGCATCGGTGCCGAAGCCCCCTTGGTGCTGGACGCACAACTCAAGGCCACCCAAAGCGCCCAAGCCGCCAGCAGCCCGAGCCTGCCCGGCTGGGCCAAGACCTTGCGCGCCGATTGGCAAGCGCAGGCCCAGGCGAGCGGCCCGCTGGCGCGCTTCAACGCCCAGGCCAGCGTGCGCGCGCAAGGCCAGTCGTTCGATGCCACCGCACAAGTCGCCCTCGCCGACGCCTGGCCCTTGCCGCAACTCGAAGCCCGCACCCAGGGGCTGGACCTGTCGGCCGTGCTGGAGCGTGCGCCGCTCACCGCGCTGAGCGGCACGCTGCGCATCGCCCCGCCCAGCACGAACGAGCCCCACACGCTGATGCTGGACGCCGACCTCGACAACGCCAAACCCGGCCGCTGGGACATGCAGCAGCTGCCGGTGCGCAAGCTCGCGCTGAGCGGGCGCTGGCGCACCGACCAGACCGACCAGCTGGAGCTGAGTCGCTTCGAAGCCCAGCTCGCCGACGAGCGCCGCAGCGCCGGCACCGTGCAAGGCAAGGCACGCTGGCAAGCCGGCGAGTTCGACATCGAAGCCCAGCTCGACAAGCTGCAGCCGAGCGCGCTCGACTCGCACCTCGCCGCCATGACGCTGAGCGGCCCGCTCACCCTGTCGGGCAAGACCCAGCCCAAGAAGCCCTCGGGCGCCACCGGCCCGCCCAACTTCACCGCCCTGGCCGAGCTCACCGGCCAGCTGGTCGACCTGGCCCGGCCGGTCAAGCTGCGGCTCGACGCCGTCGGCTCTGAAGAACGCATCGAGCTGCGTGAGCTGCGCGCTTCGGCGGGCGGCGCGCAGGCGCTGCTCAGCGGCACCGCCGATCGTGCGGCCGACGCGTGGCAGATCAAGGCCAAGGCGTCGCTGGTCGAGTTCGACCCCAAACCGTGGTTCCCCGCCGGGCCACGCGGCGGCTGGCAGGGCGGCGTGCACCGTTTCAACCTGCTCGGCGATGTGTCCGTGAGCTTGCCCGACAGCCTGCGCAGCAGCGGCCCGGGTGACAAGCGCAGCCTCATCGAGCGACTGAGCGGCTTGCTCGGCGATGCCACCGCGCAGCTCAAGAACAGCGTGGTCGCGGGTGTGGCCGTGACCGGCGACGTGACCTGGCGCCACGCCAAGGCGAGCGACCCGATGATCGCCAGCGCCGCGCTCGACGTGGCCGGCAACCGCATCAAGCTCGACGGCCAGATCGCCACCGACGCCACCGGCAACAAGGACCAGTGGTCGCTCGACGCCCGCGCTCCCGCCCTCAACCGCCTCGCGCCCTTGCTCCGCGAGCTGTTGCCACCCGGCGAGGCCGCCGACATGGCCGCCTCGCTCAGCGGCGCCCTCAACGCCGAAGCACAGGTGAGCGGCCGCTGGCCCCAGATCAGCACCCAGGGCAAGGGCACGCTCGCCGGCGTGCGCGCGGGCGACTGGAGCGTGGGCCAGGGCGAGGCCCGCTGGCAGCTGGGCAGTGCCACCGACGCGCCGCTCGACGTGCAGCTCGACATCGGCCAGGCCGCGTGGGGCAACAAACAACTGGGCAACACCACGCTGCAGCTCAAGGGCAGCGCACGCGAACACCAGTTCAGCCTGCGCACCGAGCTGAAGGCGGCGCCGCCGGTGTGGGTCGAAAGCCTGCAGGCGCGACCGCCCGGCACACCGGCTCCCGCGGCCGCCGCAGCCTCTGCGCCAGCCGCCGCCGTACCGGTTCGCACCCTCGCCCTCGCGTCGGCCCAAGGCAGCCTCAGCGGCAACCTGTTCGGCCGCAGCGCCCAAGACACCACCCCGCCCGCGTGGGCCTGGAAGGGCGTCTTGAAACAGCTCGAACTGCGCACCACGCAGGCCGGCGCCGCGCCGCTGCTGATCACCAAAGACATCGGCCTGGAGCTGAGCTCAGGTGCCACCACACGCATCTCGGTCACCGCCGGGCGGGCCGACATCCTCGGCGCCGGGCTGCGCTGGAACCGCATCGACTGGGAGACCGGCCAGGCCGTCCGCACCCAGCAGCTCGACATGCAGGCCGAGCTGGAGCCGCTCGCGGTGGCGCCGCTGCTGCGCCGCGCACAACCCAACTTCGGTTGGGGCGGTGATTTGCAGATCGCCGGCAAGGTGGTGATCCGCCAGACCGACAGCTTCAGCGCCGACATCGTGCTCGAGCGCACGCAAGGCGACCTCACCGTCACCGAAGAAAGTGGCACCCAGGCCCTGGGCCTCACCGACCTGCGCGTCGGCCTCGACGCCAAGAACGGCGTGTGGAGCTTCACCGCCGGCCTGGCCGGCCAGCAGCTCGGCGTGCTGGGTGGCGCCGTGGTCGTGCGCACCTCGCCGCAAAACGCCTGGCCGGCATCCGACGCGCCGCTGCAAGGTGTGCTCGAAGCCCAGGTCGCCAACCTTGGCACCTGGGGCGCGTGGGTGCCCGCCGGCTGGCGGCTCGACGGCCGGCTCAACACCAGCGCCACCCTGGGCGGGCGATTCGGCGCGCCAGAGTACACCGGCAAAGTCATCGGCAGCGGCTTGGGCGTGCGCAACATGGTCGAAGGTGTGAACCTCACCGACGGCGAGGTCGACATCTCACTGCAAGGTGCCAGCGCCAAGATCAACAAGTTCCAGGCACGCGGCGGCAACGGCACCATGCGCATCGAAGGCGATGCCCGGCTCGATGACACCTGGCGCGCCCGCCTCAAGCTGGTGGCCGACAAGTTCCAGCTGCTCGGCCGGGTCGACCTGCGTGTGGTGGCCAGCGGAGAAGCCCAGGTGGCCATCGACGGTGAAACCGTCAAGGCCGATGGGCGCTTCACCGTCAACGAAGGCCTGGTCGACTTCACCCGCCTCAGCTCGCCCAGCCTGGGTGACGACGTCATCGTCACCGGGCGCGGCAACGACCCGCAAGACGCCCCCCCCACCGCACCCGCAGCCTCTGGCAACCGCTACTCGATCGACCTGATGGTCAACCTCGGCGAGCGACTGCAGATGCGCGGCCTGGGCATCGACACCCTGTTGCGCGGCGAGCTGCGCGTGAGCCGCCCCGGCGGCAAATGGGCGCTCGCGGGCACGGTGCGCGCGGTGAATGGAACCTTCGCCAACTACGGCCAGAAGCTCGTCATCGACCGCGGCGTGATCAACTTCAACGGCGCGCCAAGCGACATGCGGCTCGACATCGAGGCCACCCGCCCCAACCTCGACGTGCGTGTGGGCGTGGCCGTCACCGGCCCGTTGCAAAACCTGCGCGTTCGGTTGTTCTCCGAGCCCGAGATGTCCAACAACGAAAAACTCTCTTGGCTGCTGCTGGGCCGCGCCAGCGACGGCCTGGGCAAGACCGACACCGCGCTCGTGCAACGCGCCGCCTTCGCCCTGCTGGCCGGCGACGGCGACGGCGGGCCAGGCGCCATCACCCGCGCCTTCGGCATCGACGACCTGGGCCTGCGCCAGACCGACGGCGACACCCGCGAGACCGTGGTGTCGGTGGGCAAGCAGCTCTCCAAGCGTGTGTACATCGCCTACGAACAAAACCTCGCCACCAGCACCGGCAGCTTCCAGGTGACGTATCGCATCGCACAGCGGTTCGTGATGCGCTTGCAGTCGGGCTTGGACAGATCCATCGACCTGATCGGCACCTGGCGCTGGGAGTGATGTGCCCCCAGTCGCCGCGCTCCTGCCCCCGGGGGCTGAGCCCGGACACATCTTGTCCCGTGGACAAGATGTGCCTGGCGAAGAGCTGGGTGTCCTCACCCAGCGCGGCCTGCAAGGCCCGCCTGGCGCCCGGCAAAGCCGGCTCCGCGGGCGTGGCTTGATGAGCGCCTCGCTTCGCTTGCGCGCGTAAGCGCTACAACCGGACGATAGAATCCCGCGCCTCCTCTCTCGCCGTAGTTCAATGGATAGAACGGCCGCCTCCTAAGCGGCAAATACAGGTTCGATTCCTGTCGGCGGGACCAAGCGACCCCCTCGCCAACCCGCCCCTCACTCAAGCGGGGCCGGGCCCCGGGTCCAGGGGTTGAAACAAGTTGTGTGCCGCCGTGACAATTC
>NZ_JANOCG010000447.1:0-4387 GCF_031412075.1 Rhizobacter sp. | reverse complement strand
GCCAACATCAAGGAGATCGCCAAACGCGGCAAAGACCCGGTGTCGGGCCCGCTGCGTCTCGGCGTGATCTACACCATCGGCCCCTACCTGCTGCCTGACCTGGTGAAACAGTGCATCGAGCGCGTGCCGCAGATGCCGCTGATATTGCAAGAGAACTTCACCGTCAAGCTGCTCGAGATGCTGCGCACCGGCGAGCTCGACTGCGCCATCATCGCCGAGCCCTTTCCCGACACCGGCCTCGCGGTGGCCCCGCTCTACGACGAGCCCTTCATGGTGGCGGTGCCCACCAGCCACCCACTCGCCAAGCGCAAGCACATCAGCGCCGAAGAGCTGAAAAAGGAAACCATGCTGCTGCTCGGCACCGGCCACTGTTTTCGTGACCACGTGCTGGAGGTGTGCCCCGAGTACGCCCGCTTCTCCAGCGTTGCCGAAGGCATACGCAAAAGCTTCGAAGGCTCGTCGCTGGAGACCATCAAGTACATGGTGGCCTCGGGCATGGGCGTGACGGTGGTGCCGCAGCTGAGCGTGCCGAAAGACCAGCAGCCGCATGTGCGCTACGTCGCTTTCAGCGAGCCGGTGCCCACCCGCCGTGTGGTGCTGGCGTGGCGGCGCACCTTCACCCGCTACGAAGCGATTGCCGCCTTGCGCAATGCCATTTACGCGTGCCCGCTGGAAGGCGTGCACCGAGTTTCTTGAACCCGACCCCCGCAGAGGAAGAACCCCATGGCCAAAAAACTCAAACCCATCGTCGCAGCCAGCGGCATGCAGATCAACATCGGCATCAGCGAAAAAGACCGCGGCGCGATCGCCGGCGGCCTGAGCCGCTTGCTCGCCGACACCTACACGCTCTACCTCACCACCCACAACTTCCACTGGAACGTGACGGGGCCGATGTTCAACACGCTGCACCTGATGTTCATGGGCCAGTACACCGAGCTGTGGAACGCGGTCGACCCCATCGCCGAACGCATCCGTTCGCTGGGCTACCCGGCGCCGGGTTCGTATGCACAGTTCAGCGCGCTGGCGTCGATCAAGGACGCCCCGACCACACCGCCCAAGGCGCTGGAGATGGTGCGCGTGCTGGTCGATGGCCACGAGGCGGTGGCACGCACCGCACGCAGCATCTTCCCGCTGGCCGACAAGGCCGGTGACGAACCCACCGCCGACCTGCTCACCCAGCGCCTCACCGTGCACGAGCAGACCGCCTGGATGCTGCGCAGCCTGCTGGAAACCTGATGAGCGCCGCCGAGCCTGTACCGACACGGGTGGCCATCGTCACCTTCGACGGCTTCAACGAGCTCGACTCGTTCATCGCGCTCGGTCTGCTGAACCGCCTGCGCCCGCAGGGTTTCACGGCCGAGATCACCGGGCCCGGCACCCACCTCACCTCGATTAATGGCGTGAGCGTGGAGGTGCAGCGCCCGCTGGAGTTTGCCAACGAGGCCGAGGTGGTGCTCTTCGGCAGCGGCATCTACACCCGCGCCATCGCCGAAAACTCGGCCCTGATGGACCGGCTCACGCTCGACCCGCTGCGCCAGCTGATCGGTGCGCAGTGTTCGGGCACGCTGCTGCTCGCGCGCCTGGGCCTCATCGGCAACATGCCCGCCTGCACCGACAGCACCACCAAGCCCTGGGTGGTGCAAGCCGGCGTGCGCGTGGTCGACGAGCCTTTTCACGCCCGCGGCCCGGTCGCCACAGCCGGCGGCTGCATGGCCTCGCAGTACCTTGCCACCTGGGTGATGCTCAAGCGCGCGGGGCTGCAAGCCACCGAGCAGGCGCTGCATTACGTGGCGCCAGTGGGTGAAAAAGACGAGTACGTGAAGAAGCTCCTTGGCGTGGTACAGCCCTTCGTCGACGAGCCGCTGCGCCCCAACACCCCCTCAAACACGGGCTCCCCCTAGGACCGCGTGATCCCCCTAGATCACATGAGTATTGAGGGTTAGGAGTTCCTAGACTGACTCTGCGTGCCTTGCCGCGCCAGCGGCGCACGCTGAACCAGCCACAGGGAGACTCCATGAAAAACTTCAACCGTTCGTTGATCGGCTTGCTGTCGGTCATCGCCCTCACCGGGACCCAGGCCCAGGTGATCCGGCAACCGCAAAGCTTCACGCCATTGCCCACCGAGCTCGTCGGCGTGAGCCCCGGCGACCCGCGGCTCACACCGGTCCAGCGCGACAACATTCTTCGCTTCAACATCGTCGACAAACTCGACCTGCTCGACCGCGACATCTCCGCCAAGGTGTGCCTGCCGTCGCCGCCCACCTCGCCCGCCGACATCGACCCGCACCGCTCGCTGATGGTCCACGACATGTCGACGCTGACGGCTCGCGACTTCTCGCTCAAGCGCACGATGGACCAGTTGGCCTCGCAGGTGTCGGTGGTGGTACCGGGCACGACGGGGGCCTCGCTCTTCCGGCAGTTCTGGGACACCCAGAACCCCGCTGCCCAGGCCATCACCACCGGCCCGCGATGCAGCGATGCGGGCGGCACGCTGAACGGCATGCCACATGCCTGCCGGCCCCGCAACTCGGGAGAAGAGGGCAACAAGGCCGTCGGTACCGATGCCGCGATCGACAGCCGCATGAACGGATCCTTCGACCGATTCAGCGGCTTCGTGCCGCTGGCGCTCGTGAACCGCCTCGACCTCGCGCACGAAGGCTGGCGCAACTGCGGCGAGTACCGCATCGTCTACGGCGAGCTGCTGGCCTTGCCCGACGCGCGCAATCTCATCATCTTCGAAGGCGTGCTGCCCAACCCCACGCCGGGCTGCCGCAGCGGCTGCAAGCCGGTGATGCAGATGTGGAAGTCGCTGTCGGCCATGAGCTCGGCCAGCGACCGCGCCGCCAAGCTCGAGGAGTTCTTCTTCGCCGGGCTGCCTGGCTTGCGGCCGGTGGTGCACGTGGACCACTACAGCAGCAAGGGCGCGACCGGTGCCTACGGCGGCTCGGGCAGCGGGCAGATCCGCACCAACGAGTTTGCGCAAACGACACGCTGGATGCTCAAGGAGTACAAGACCGCGCTCAACTGCAGCAGCACGCCCTGCAAGTTCGAGATCGTGCCGATCCCGGTCAAGGTCAATCCCTGGGGCACGCTGTGGAATGAAGATCTCGCCAACACACCGGCCAACCCCTTGAGCCCGGCAGCCCTGGCCTTCCAGAACAGCACCCTCGCGCAGACCGCCCAGCTCAGCGACCCGACGCTGATGCGCATCGGCTATTCGGTGTCCACGCCGCACAACGCACCGCAGAGCTTCTCGCAGGCGCCGCTCTCGCCCCTCTTCGCCACGCCCTCGTCGCAGCCGCCGTTCGACATCTGGCACGACCAGTACCTGGCACAGTTCAATGCGGCGACCGGGCCGATCAGCACCTTCCGCACCGGCCTTCAGTCGGGCGCGGCCGCCCACGGCCTGACCGCGCAGCAGCTCCTGCGGCGCGCCACCACGCAGAGTTGCGCCGGTTGCCACCAGCCCAACGACTTCGGCTTGCGCGCGCCCAACGCCATCGGGCCGGCCCTCACGCCCGCTGGCGCCACCGTCACCAGTTGGCCGAATTCGCTCGGCAATTTCGCGCACGTGGAGACCTTGCCCGCTGCGCTGGTCGAACTCTCGAACCCGGCCTTCGACAGCAACCAGGGCCATGCGCTGTCACCGGCGCTGCACGACGTCTTCCTGCCCGATCGCAAGAATTTCCTCGTCGACCAGCTGAATGCGGTCACCTGCCCGTGCACCCACCGCTTCACGACCCTGGCCGCGGATCTGCGCGAGCCCGCCTTCAAGCGCCAGAACGCGGTGCTGGAGCAGCTCGTGCCGCAGGCCACCGCGTGGCAGGCTTTCCTCTCGGAGCGCCTGGCGGGGATCCGCACACCGACACTGGCGGAGTCGCTGAAGCTCGATGCGCAGCGCGCGTCGATCAGCACGCAGCAGGAGAAGTCGCTCGCCGAGATGCGCCGCGCCTTGGGCCTACCGCCCATTACCCTCGGCGCGAGCCCGCAGCCCGTGGCGCGGGAAACGGCGTCGGAGCCCCCGCGGCGCACGACCACCGGCTCGTTCCGCACGCACTGAGCGGCGTGCCGGCTGCCGTCGCTACTCGGCCGTCGGCGTCACCGACCAACGACGCTGCACTTCGCCCGCGCCGTTGACGCTTTCGAGGTGCACGCCAAAGCCCCACAGGCGCGCCACGTGTTTGAGCACCTCGTTGGCGCCGTCGTGCAAGGGTCGGTCGTTGTGCTGCGCATGGCGCAAGGTCAGCGACCGGTCGCCACGCAGGTTCACGCTCCAGACCTGGATGTTGGGCTCGCGTGCACCCAGGTCGTATTGGTGCGACAAGGCTTCGCGCACACGGCGGTAGCCGCTGTCGTCGTGGATGGCCGAGACCTCCAGCTCTTCGTC